>JACDCK010000130.1 GCA_013817595.1 Pyrinomonadaceae bacterium
GTCGCCGAAGTGGAGAGCAAAGGATTACACGACAGCATCAGCCTGGCTGGGACTCCAGACTACATGTCTCCCGAACAGGGAGCGCAACTGCCAATTTCAACGGCCAGCGATTGGTATAGCGTAGGCGTGATGCTTTATCAGGCCCTTACCGGCCGCCTTCCTTTCTCGGGACGGTTCTTCGAAGTAATGATGAACAAGCAGAGCTTAGATCCCCCAGCGCCCGCAGAACTCGTGCGGGGCGTTCCGGAAGAACTGAATGATCTCTGCGTCAGCCTGCTTCGTCGCAAGCCTGAAGATCGGCCCACCGGTCGAGACATTTTGAGAGTGCTGGGCCACGGCACAACCGGACCTTTGAAACAGCCTTTGATGCCAACGCCAGTGTCGTCATCGCAGCACAGTGTGCCCTTCATCGGCCGCGAACGGTATAAGCGAGAACTTCTCGACGCTTTCACGGCCACGCGACAAGGCCAAACGGTTACGGTCTACGTTCATGGCGATTCGGGCGTAGGTAAAACTGCTTTGGTGAGGCACTTTCTCGACGATTTAAGATCTCACGAGAGTGACGTGGTCATACTCGAAGGCCGCTGCTACGAACGAGAATCAGTACCATACAAAGCACTCGATGGCGTGATCGACAGTCTGACCAAGTATCTCATGGCTCTTCCCGTTGGGAAGGCGGAAGCCTCGATGCCCCGCGACGTGCTCGCACTCGCGCGGTTGTTTCCTGTTATGCTGCAGGTTGATTCCGTCTTTAACGCTCCCCAGCGCGAACAAGAAATCCCCGATCCCTTTACGCTGAGACGTCGCGCCTTCGCCGCGTTGCGCGAACTGCTGGGCCGCATTTCCGACCGACAACCGCTAGTGCTCTATATCGATGATCTGCAGTGGTCTGATGCCGACAGCACAACGCTGCTGGGTGAGATCCTTCGGCCTCCAGATCCGCCGCCACTTCTGCTGGTGGCCAGCTTTCGCAGCGAGGATATCGAGGCCAAGCCTTTTCTTAGAACACTTCTCAATAGCACAGGCACGGAGAGCCGGCGGGAGCTACGCGTAGCAACTTTAAATAAAGAGGAGGCGCGCGATCTCGCCCACCGTTTGTTAGGTTCAAGCGTGCCCGCGATGGAACCTCTGGTGAATTCAATTATTCGCGAAGCGCGGGGAAATGCTTTCTTACTGGAGCAATTGGCGCGCTACGCCTCAACAAGCGAGCAGGCGGCAACCACCGGCATCAATCTCGGGGTTATGCTGCGTGTCCGGCTGCGTAGTCTACCTAAGGGAACGCGTCAGTTTGTTGAGGCACTGGCTGTTGCCGGACGGCCGATTAATCCGGAAGTCGCCTACCAGGCGGCCGGATTATCCGGCGATGAGCTGCCACTAATAAGTTCCTTGCGCGCCGCTCAGTTCCTCCGTAGCGGTGGCTCTCAGCACACGGTTGAGCTTTATCACGATCGCATTCGAGAATCTCTAGCGTCACAACTTGACCAAACAACCGTGATCCAGATCCACCGGCGCCTGGCCCACGCCCTGGAAGCGCGTGGCATTGACGACCCCGAGGCGCTCTTCGAGCATTACATGGGCGCGGGGGAACGAGTGCGTGCGGCCACACACGCTGGAGTGGCGGCAAAGAAAGCGGCCGATGCACTGGCGTTTGATCGCGCCGCGGCCTTCTTCCGGCGGGCCCTGGAACTGGCGCCCTCAAGAGGTGCGGAACTCATCGATCTCAAACATGGACTTGCTGAGGCCCTGGCTTATGCCGGCCGGCCGGCCGAAGCCGCGCAGGCCTATCTCGACGTGGCCCGTGACACGTCGGCATCGCGGAGCTTGGATTACAAGCGCCGGGCCGCCGAACAGTTACTGATGGGAGGTCACATCAAAGAGGGTCTAGAGATTATGCGATCCGTGCTGGCGGCTGTCGGGTTCACCTTGCCCGCTGGTCCAAAGAGAGCTCTGCTTTCATTGATGCTGAAGCGCATTCAGATCCGTCTGCGCGGACTCAACTTTACCGAACGCGACGCCAGCGAGATTTCCCAGGCGGATCTGTTCCGTATAGATCTCTGCTGGGCAGTTTCCGCGGGCCTGGGGGCGGTTGATCTCATCCGCGGCGCGGATTTTCAGTGCCGCCACCTGCTGCTTGCATTGCGCGCCGGGGAGCCATTCCGGGTAGCGCGAGCCATGGCCATGGAGGCAGCCCAGACGGCATCACGCGGCGGGACCACCAGGAAGCGGGCCTTGCAGATTGCGCAGCGCGCTGAGGAGTTGGCCCATCGAGTCGGGCATCCGCATGCCATTGGTCTCTCAATCTGGGCCAGAGGTGTGGGCGCTTACCTGGTGGGCCACTGGAAGAAGGCATCGGAACTCTGCGAGCAGGCTGCCGAAGTCCTGCGAGATCAGTGCACGGGGGTTACCTGGGAACTAACAATCGCAAATCGTTTCATGCTCAGTGCTCTGCTATACCTCGGTGACACCGCGGAAGTCTCGCGGCGTGTACCTGTTCTGCTGGCAGCCGCTTTGGAGCAAGGGAATCTCTTCGCGGCAATGGACTTGCGCACGCGTTTAAATCTCATCTGGCTGGCGGCCGATGACCCAAACGGCGCGCGCGCCGCAGTGATCGAAGCCCTGAAAGCCTGGCCCCACGAAGGCTTCCATCTGCAACACTACACATCAATGCTCGCGCTGGCCCAGATAGAACTCTACACGGGCGACGTCGAAGTTGCCTGGAAGCATATTCAAGGTCAATGGAAAGCCCTGGAGCAGTCGATGCTGCTTCGGATTCAGGTCTTGAGAATAGAGGCCATGCACCTGCAAGCACGTGCCGCCCTCGCCACTGCGGCCAGCGGCAATGACAACAAACGTCGTCTAAGGGTGGCTGACAACATGGCCCAGCGCATCGCTAGAGAGAAAATCGCCTGGGCGCTACCCTTTGCGAGTCTTGTGCGAGCTGGAATAGCGCACCAGGAAGGAGAATCATCTAAAGCAGTCAACCTGCTGTCAGAAGCTGTCGAGAACTTTGAACGGGCGGATATCGATCTCTACGCGGCAGCTACGCGCCGCCGGTTAGGCGAAATACTAGGGAGCGAACGTGGCCGGCAACTCATTGCCGAAGCCGACAGCTGGATGCGCAAACAGGAAATCAAAAACCCCGCTGCGATGACCGGCATGCTGGCACCAGGGTTCGATTGAGGAGTGCATTAGGGAGAGCCGTTGCGATAGATTTATGGACACACTCAAGACACTCACTTACGAAGTCACTGGCCCCATCGCTCGCATTACGCTCAACCGTCCTGAACGCGGCAATGGCATCACGTTGGAGATGCCGGCTGAACTGGCGGCGTGTGTGGAGCGCGCCAACCTGGATCCAAACGTCCATGTGATCGCGCTGGCGGGAAACGGCAAGGGTTTTTGCGGCGGGTACGATCTGGTGGTTACAGCCGAGCAAAGGCTCGGTCTAGAGCAGGGGTTAACCAGTTGGCCAACAAGTTCGCCGATGGATCCGAAGGTCCAGCTCGCCAACCATGATCCGGACGCCACCTGGGATCCCATACTTGATTACGCCATGATGAGTCGCAATGTCCGTGGATTCATGAGTCTCTTCCACAGCGACAAACCAGTCGTCTGTAAAGTCCATGGATTCTGCGTAGCCGGCGGCACTGACATGGCGCTCTGTTCCGATCTCATGATTATTGAGGACCGAGCCTCGATTGGGTATCCACCTGCGCGTGTGTGGGGCGTGCCTACAACCGCGCTCTGGGCTTACCGCATCGGGGTAGAAAAAGCGAAACGGCTTCTCTTTACTGGAGATTGCCTCTCCGGAAAGCAGGCGCTCGAATGGGGCCTGGCAACTGAAGCACCGACGGCCGAGAAGCTTGACGAGCGATTCGAACGACTACTCGAACGCGTAGCGCGTCTCCCCATCAATCAGTTGGTAATGATGAAGCTCTTGATCAATCAGACGATGCTGGCCCAGGGCCTGAACACGACGCAGGTCCTGGCTACGATGTTCGACGGCATCGCTCGCCACACTCAAGAAGGTTACGCATTTCAGAAACGAGCGGCTGAGGTTGGTTTCAAGCAGGCTGTTAAAGAACGAGATGAACCATTTGCCGATGGCGGCGCGACAGTGAGTGAAAACTAGACGGCCAAGCGCTTTCCCCGTCACAAACTCACGCGGAGATGAAACGATATGATTTTCAGCAGTCCTCACGAAATTGTAACGATTCCGGAGACCTCACTTGCAGCATACGTTCTGCAGCGCGCTCATGAGTTTGGTGACAAACCCGCGCTCATCGATGGGTCAAGCGGACGTACGATCACTTACGAGGAATTGTGCCCGACCATAACCAAGCTGGCTGTCGGTTTCTCGAGCCACGGCTTTGGCAGAGACGATGTTCTAGCCATCTACAGTCCCAACACTCCCGAATATGCGTTGGCTTTTCTCGCCGTCGCAATGCTGGGTGGCGCCACTACCATGGTTCCACCGTTGTTTACCGATACGGAAGTAAAAACCCAACTAAGAGACTCTGGCGCTAACTATCTGCTGACGATTCCGCAGCTGCTGGATAAAGCGAATCAGGCGGTGCAAGGCAGCAAGATCCGGCAGATCTTTGTCATTGGCGAAGCTGAAGGCGCGGTTCCGTTTACCTCTCTGCTGGCACATAATGGCCCACTCCCGGAAATCAAAATCAACGCTCGTAGCGATCTTGTAGCTTTACCCTACTCCAGCGGCACTACCGGCTTTCCCAAGGGAGTGATGCTGACACATTACAACCTGGTTTCCATGCTGTGCCAGCTTCACGCCAGCGGGGCGCTCACTGAAAACGACACGATGGTCTGCGTGGTGCCGATGTACCACCTTTACGGTTTGCACGTAGTTGTAAATCTGGGACTCAGCCAGGGAGCTACCATAGTGATCCTCCCGCGCTACAACCTGGGGCAATTCCTGCGAACACTCGAGCGCTACGGAGTCACGGTAGCGCCGCTGGTTCCGCCCCTCGTGTTGGAACTGTCCCGTGCGCCCGAGGTGGGCAATCATGACCTCTCGAAGCTGCGACTGATCCATTGTGGCGCGGCTCCGCTTGCGAGCGAGGTCGCCGCCGCATGTTCAGCGCGTCTGGGCTGTCCGATCCGATATGGTTATGGACTGACGGAGGTAAGTCCACTCTCCCATTCCAGCCTGCCTTCGATACCTGATAAACAAGGCTCGGTCGGATACTGCCTGCCTAATACGGAATGCAAGATTGTTGACTACGTTACTGGCGTCGAGCTCGGTCCCAATCAGGAAGGCGAGATCTGGGTGCGCGGGCCGCAGGTTATGAAGGGCTATCTCGGCAACAACCACGCAACAGCGGAAATGATTTGCGAGGACGGGTGGTTGCGCACCGGCGACATTGGGTATGCTGAGGAAGACGGGCGCTTGTTTGTCGTTGATCGGTTGAAGGAATTAATCAAGTACAAAGGACGCCAGGTGGCGCCGGCGGAACTCGAAGCGATTCTTCTTTCGCACCCGGCGATCGCCGATGCGGGAGTCATTCCGAGTCCTGATGAGGAAGCCGGTGAAGTTCCTAAGGCATTCGTGGTTCTGAAAGGCGCGGCCACGACGGCTGAGATTATGGAATTTGTTTCCGCGCGCGTCGCCCCGCACAAACGAATCAGACGGGTAGAGTTTGTGAGTGAGATTCCGAAGAGCCCGGCAGGGAAGATATTGCGTCGGATTCTGGTACAGCGTGAACGAGAGAAACCTTCCCCTGCGGCCTAATTCCAGTTGCTTCCAATCCAATCAATGTAGGCCGAAGCTCGTAGTCGTTTGCGGTCGTGATCAGTTCCGGCAGCTTCGAAATAGCTGACGGCAGCTAAAGCCTCCAAACTTAGGCAAGGTCGATCGCTTCGCGTCGCGGCCGTATCCCCCAGTCGTACCTCCTTCTTGTGATGCGAATAGCCGCTCGGACAGAGAGTCTGGCAAATAACCCCAGCTTGGTTTTACGCACATTGTCCGCGGCGATCCCACCTGGATAAAGCGACGCGAACACCAAACATGCCACTGCATAGAAAACCTTGCTGCTGAGAGGCAACGAGCTCATCGGCCCATAGCGCGTGCGCGCGATTATCTCTTTCAAGCCATAAAAGGTGCTCCAACTTTCCTGCGCCTCTTTCATCAGGTCCTCGGTCGCTATCGTGGGGTGTTTGACCGCGACGTCGGTGTGATCGTAGTCGAGCCAAAACTTATCCCGAACAATCTGCACCGCGTGTTTTGGCACGTAGCCAGCCCGATCACGATTTTTCCAGTCGCGCATCATCTCGTGGTAGTCCTTGGTTCCGGGATACACGCTGTAAAGCGGAAACTGGGCGAAAGCTGTGCCCGAGGCGTTCGCAAACTGCCGCATGGTCCGAAGAGTGGCCAGCGTATCACTCTCGAGTCCACTAATAATCGAGGCAAGAACCATGATTCCATGGTTCTGAATCTTCTGAATTGCCTCAACCATCTTTTGTCCGACCGGGTTCCAAGTCTTGTTCGCGTCCTTTAAACCTTCTTCGCTGAATGACTCCACTCCGATCAGTGCCCCACGAAGGCGCATCTTGTTGTACATAGCGTCCAGGTATTCGTCGTCACTGATACATTCCGCTGTCATTTGCGTAAAACTGTAGAGCGCGGGGGGCCCTCTCCGATCGTACTCATCGAATAGTTTGAGTCGATCCTCGCGCACACGTTCGAGATTGGCCCGAGTGCCCGGGCTTGTTTCTCTAGCGATACGACCCAAAGTAGCGGGCGTGAAGTTGTCGTCAGAGAAAAAGACGTAGCGGAAACCTAGCGCGTAAAGCTCGTTTGCCTCCTCGATGATCTGGTCATTCAGGTGCAAGCGTGGCGTCCGGCCATCAGTCACCCAAACAGAGCAAAAGCTGCAATTCTCAGGACAGCCAGCCACGGTCTGGATACAGCCCATCAAGTATTTACTTGGATCCAGCAGATCCCAACGAGCCTTCGCCATCAGCTCTCCCGGCACTCGCCCGCCGTCATACACGCGTTGTAGCCTACCCAGGTGGGCGTCCTCTAAAATTTTCCTCCAAATGATGTCAGCGTTTCCCTTAACAACCGCGTCTGCGCCCATTTCCAACGGCTCTTCGGGGAATATGGTAGCGTGAATGCCACCGACGATAACGGTTGCTCCGCGCTGCTTTGCCTCGCGGACTACCCGATAACCCGGCCGGCAGTTTGCCGTGTGGATCCCAACACCGACGATATCACCGGGGCTTACTTGGTCAGCATCAAACGCCTTAACCGGCTCGTCGATAATGACCGGATCACCTGCAAACTCTTGGGGCGTTGCGCCCGCGATGACAAAGAGCCAGCGGGGCGTGATCACGCTGTAGCCGACGGACGCGTTTGCCGGGTTTACTAGTATCACCTTACTCATAACGTATTTTCGTTTTCAGTTATGCGCGTATCGATCGTCCCGTGCCGAACTTTAGTCAATATCAGCCAGTAGTGCCAGTGAATAGTCAAAGGCTCTTGTCTACCTTGATCCTTTAGCCGCAATACTCTTCGGTCAACTTGCGCAGATGGTAACCCATCGCCGCAAGCATCACCGCGCGCGCGAACTTCGTACGGTGCTCCAATAGCACACGCCGAATATACCGCCAAAACTCGAGTCGTGCGGGGTCCCGTACACCGAGTTTGAGAACCACGCGTGAGAGCGTTGCTATATCCCCCTTGAGGGTCGTGCCACGGGAGCCGGCGCCGCTCTGGGCAACTTCCTTTAGACAATCAAGGGCCCGGCTGTAATATTCGGCGGGGTTATAAATTGTGCGCATGACCTGCTTGTAACCCTCAACCAGTCGTACAGGATTCATTTTAGGTACGAAATTCAGCGAACAATCGCTGTTATTGCCGGAAGCTTCACTCAGCAGCCGTCCTTCACTCTTAAGTCGGCGCCACAGTTGTGTATCTGGCAAAGCCGAAAGCAGATTAACCATGGCAAGTGGAATCTTGCTGGCGCGTATAAAATCTATCTGACGATCAAAGACGTCCTCTGGATCACTGTCAAAGCCAACGATGAATCCGGCCATAATCTCCAAACCATGGCTGTGAATCCTCTTCACAGAATCCAGTAGACTGCGGTGGAGATTTTGCCCCTTCTTAGTCTCTCTGAGACTTTCTTCGATCGGTGTTTCAATACCAAGAAAGACCCGGCGAAAGCCGGCGCTCCGCATGGTGTCGAGTAATGGCTCGTCTTCCGCGAGGTTAACACTCGCTTCAGTCATGAAAGAAAATGGATACCGGTGCTCTTCAGACCACGCAACTAGGTGCGGCAGCATCTGTTTCACGTTCTTCTTATTGCCAATGAAGTTATCATCAACGATGAACACCGGTCCGCGCCAACCGGCTTTCAACAGCGCGTCAAGTTCACTTACTATCTGCTGGTTGCTCTTGGTCCGCGGTATGCGCCCGTAGATTTCAATGATGTCGCAAAACTCGCATTGGAAGGGACAGCCACGCGAATACTGCACCGACATCGCGCTGTAACGTTTCAGGTTGGCAAGATAAAAATCGGGAACCGGCGTCAGCGAAAGCGGTGGTCGTTCAGCCGCAGTGTAGATT
>JACDCK010000350.1 GCA_013817595.1 Pyrinomonadaceae bacterium
AGAATGTCCGACCGCCTAGCTTTGTCTTGGTCAGTTTGGTTTTGGTTCTTCGCACGAACCCTATGATCGCAAATGGCGGTCTATGTGTCAACTATCCGCCAACTTCACTCATCGCTACACTGAAAAACACCGGCCTCCGAAGCTGTAGGTTGCGCGTTCGAGCCGCGCCGGGCGCACACCCGTTTCCATCATGGATGAATGCGCGAAGCCTTATTCGCACCTTTGCGAAGGGAAGCGCAGGATCGGCCGCCGTCGTATTCTCGAGCGATTGGCAAGTAAACAGGTGCTATCCACCATCTTTTTGATTTGGCAACGGTTTCGCGCAAAGCGATCGCTGCTCGGCTGGCATTGTCGCGGACGTTGGGAGCTTAGGATCTTTCCGTGGGAACGAAGTTTCCACCGCCAGCAGGGGCTGGGAATTACGCCGGGAGCGAGGCGCGAACGGGAGGCTGGAAGGCAGATTGGAGAACCATCGACGGATATCGGGACGAGTATGCGCGGACCTCGCCGGCAGGGAGCTTCAAAGCAAATAGATATGGGATTCACGACCTTGGGGGGAACGTGTGGGAGTGGTGCCAGGACTGGTTCAATGCCAAGGAGGAAGGCCGTGTCTTACGCGGGGCCTCATGGAACTACGACGATCCCGGCGCTCTGCTCTCGTCGGCTCGCAGCAGCGGTAGGCCTGAAGCTCGCGTCACTTTAATTGGGTTTCGGTGTGTGTTGATGTCGGAGCTTTCGCGCTAGGTTGGCCTGAGTTATTCTTCCAGATTCTCGTTTCCAAGCTTGCGTCGAAGCAATGACATGAAGAAGCAATTCTTTCCCTGCTGGCTGATCGCCGCGCTCGCTTCTTTTCGGACCGTTGCGGTTGGCGCAGACGACCTGCCAAAGGCGTTCAGCTTCGCGCGTTACGAGTCGATGATGAAACGATCGCCGTTTGCCCTGGCCACTGTAGTGGCTCCAGCCGCTGCCGCGCGTGATTTCGCCAAAGACCTCTATATCGCAAACGCCGCCCGGCTACCTAACGAAGGCTTGGTGACTTTGACGTCAATCACGGACAAACACTTCAAGGAATACTTATCCACAAAGAGTCCGAACACGCACGGCTACAGCATTTCAAAGATCGAATGGTCGAAGCATGTCGGCGCTACGAAGGTCACGATCGCGAAGGACGGGCAGTTTGCGACGCTGACATTTAATCAAGCGCTGCTCACCCAGTTCATTGCGGCGACTCCAGTGGAGCCATCTCAGCCACAGCCTTTGCTACAGGTGCCGCAGCAGATCCCGGCGCAACCGAGTGGCCAATCGGGAGCGGGAGTGAATGCATCGAATCCAAATGCAAATTTAAGCGCGATCAAGCCCGCTCCCGTTCTGAATTTGCCGTCTGCATCGGCCCGAGTGCGAGGGGTGGTCCAGCGGAATCCGACTTCGAGCCCGACGCCTACGCCTTACCAGCTACCCAAAGAGAACTACCAGCTGCCCGAGGATTATTTGGACGATTAGCGATGTAGTAACCGCGGCCCCGTAAGGAGTCGCCGGACAACGAAATGGTCAGTGGTCCCGGCCGTTTCCGGGTTCTTTGTAAAAAATTTCTATCTCAGCGACTCATTCCACACATGCGCAGGGTGGACGTCCCCACTTCACCGTTATCCTACGCACGGACGGGATAGCCATCCACTATCGCCCGATGCCGAACTGTTTTCCGACTTTGACGACCTTGCCGCCATCGAAGTCTACTTCCACGATGTTGCGACTCGCTGGGATGGAAGCAACTTTTCGCTTTGTTTGAGTATCTATGACGTCAACGGGCTTAGTGGTGCCGTGGGGGCCGGCCGGGTAGGCGAACCGACCATCAATGCTGAATGATACCCAGTGAGATGTACCGCCACTTAGCGCAATGCTTGCTATTTGGGTGGGCGGTAGCTGCGCAACATTGAACACGTGGATGTAACTATTAGTGGAATCGCACACCCACAGCTCTTTTCCGTCAGGGGTCAGCCCGACCCCATGACTTAAAAGTGTCTTGGGGTTGTAATTGAAGCCAGTAACCGGAACTCGATGGAGCACCTTACCAGTCGTCATGTCGGCGACTTCAAATCCGAAAAAATTATTAACATTGGCAAACATTAGCGTCTCGTCAGCGTTGAAGACAAAGGGCCGGACAGCATCGCCAAACGGCCCAATCACTCGCGAAACCTGATTCGTTCGGGTATCGACTACTGAAACGTATTTTGAGGTAACCGTTTCTAGGTACGCTCGAGGCCCCGCGGCACTACACAGCGTGTCGTGCGGCTTCGCGGCAGTGGGAATTTTGGTAATTACGTCCCCCGTGATTGCATCAATGACGTAGTTGAAATCAGCTGTCGTGTTCTCGCCCGGCGGCATGTAGATCTGGCGATCATCAGCCGCAATATCCATTCGGTCCACATCGGGCGGGTAAGACCGGTCGAAAACCACTTTGTCGGTGAGCAAATCGAGAGCATACATGCGGCCTGGCGCCGTCCTATAAGCGACATACAGGCGGGCTGTGGACGCGGCTGCGCAGATCCCCCGAATTTCGCCCGTTGTA
>JACDCK010000005.1 GCA_013817595.1 Pyrinomonadaceae bacterium
CTCTACGCCTATAGAATTGCGATCAAGAACGAGTTGAGCTTATGATCCGGTCGCTACCGCTCGCGGTTCTGTATTGAGCAGGAACCGTTCGAAACTTTTCGCTCGGGCTAGGTAAGGAGCACCTGGACATAGATGGCACCTCCTTTCATCAAGTTTCACGGCTTTGGCAATGATTACATCGTTATCGAGTCTGAGGAGCTTGCTGGCTTTGCAGAATTGGGAGAGTTTGCGCGGTGGATCTGCAACCGGCATTACGGTGCGGGCGCGGATGGAATTGCCGTCATCAGCCGCGAGAATGATGAAGGCGCTGATTTTCGCGTGCGCATCTTTAATCCGGATGGCAGTGAAGCCGGGCTGTCAGGCAACGGCACCCGGTGCGCCGCCGCATACGTTTACTATAAGAAGCTGTGGACTCGCGGCGAACTTCGCCTGAGCACTCGTTCGGGAACCAAACGATACTTCTTAGTTGAGCAAGCCGGTCAGGGTAAATACGTCTTTGATTCAGAGCTGGGTCAACCAGGATTCGCCAGTGACTCGATTCCCATGCTCACGGACCGGCCTTTGGACAGAGTCGTCGACTATCCGCTGGCTGTGGACGGAGATCTACTAAACGTGACAGCGCTCCAGATGGGGAACCCAAACTGCTGTATCTTCGTCGATGCTTTCGAAGCACTCGACTGGCGTCGCCTGGGACCGGCAATCGAGAACCACAAGCAGTTTCCCGATCGTACTAACGTGGTGTTTGTGCGCGTTAAGGATCGTCACACTGTTGAGCTTCGGATCTGGGAACGCGGCGTAGGCGAAACCACAGCCTCCGGAACGTGCTCCTGCGCCGCTGCGGTGGCGGCCATGATTAACGGGAAAACCGAACGTACGATAGATGCGCTGATGCCAGGTGGCCAGGTGCGAATTCAATGGCGAGCAGACGGAGAAGTTGTAATTAACGCGCCGGCAGAACTGGTTTATGCGGGCGATTGGCTAGCACCTGTGCTAACTTAGTACCGCCTTGGTATTGCCAAGGGCAGCAAGTGGCTGTCGAGCTGCTGTTCGCCGGAAGCGAGTTTTGTTCCGGCCCAGCCTTCTGATAATCTCCAATAGACCGGGTCGCTACCGCTCGCCGTTCTGACGGTTCGCGTGTTAGATCAAATAAGATTGCCAATGCTCTCCGCCTTCCTGATATCTTTCAGAAGCCAAGCGTGTCTTCTGCTGCTGCTTCTCGTTGGCCTGGCAGCTTCGGGCTGCGGCCGCAATGTAGTTAAGCAGACTGCAGCTGAACCCCGCATCACGGCGAATGCTCCGGTTACTCCGAGCTCGGTGCTAACGTGGCTTGGCACTTCCGAGCGTAACTTTTACGGCTCCGGACCGTGGCCGGACCGGCCTCTGGAAGTAATCTGGGAATTTGAAACCGAGCTAACGTCGGGCCGGCTGCATAAGGAAACCTGGGGTGGATCAACCTGGCCGGGACAACCATCGGTATCAGGGGAACGCGTTTATTTCGGTTCGGCGGACGGTTACCTCTATTGCCTCGATACTCGAGACGGAAGCCTCATCTGGAGCTTTAAAACGGCAGACAGTCTGAAGACGACACCAACGATTGCCGGGAATCGAGTGATTGCGAGCGGTCTGGACCATTACATCTATTGCCTGAACGCGAATGACGGGTCGCTCATCTGGAAGTTCAAAACTGGTTTTGAAGTTGATAGTTCTGCAGCCGTAATTAACGGACGGGTCTATTTTGGCGGGGAAGACGGTTTCTTTTATTGTCTCAGCCTCGAAGACGGTGCGCTCGTGTATAAGACTGAGTGGCTGGGTTCAATGGAAGGCAGCTTCTCGGTCGTCGCAGGGCGCATCTATATAGGGACAGAGCAAGGCGATCTGTACTGTCTGGAAATGAGTGATGGGTCCATCATCTGGAAATCCCGGATTGGAGCGGATTCCGATTCGACCCCGGCCGTAGCCAACGGACTCGTTTACACTGCGGCCGAGAACGGTTATGTCTACTGTTTCAAGCAGGCAGATGGTGAGTTGGTGTGGAAGTTTAAAGCCGTGGGTGGCTTGAGCAGGATCTACAAGGAGCGCAGTGGATTCTGGGCCAGCCCCGTGGTTAGGAGTGGTCGCGTTTACATCGGTTCGAATAATGGCCAGATGTATTGCCTGACGTCAGACAAAGGCGAAGTCATCTGGCAACACCTAGTGCGTGCACCAATCTGGGCAACTTCCCCCGTAGTAGATGGTCGCGTCGTATTCGGTGATAAGGCAGGGTGGATGTACATGCTGTCGGCCGACGACGGGCGACGCCTGTGGGAATTGAAAATTGGTGAGAACGTTAACGCAACACCAGCTATTCTGGGCGGCCGCATTTATATCGGCGCATTCAATGGAAAGCTCTTCTGTCTAGGCTGACTTTATGGTAACCGTGGACGGGAAGCGGGATGCTGATTTACTTAGTCGACAATACGGTTGATGGTCAGGGCGCTAGTCCAAGGGAGTTACGGGCTGTTTTGGGCCGACTGCGGCCGGAGGTGGAGGTTTTAACCGAGCCTTTAGAGACTGTGTCGCTTGATCGGGTCCGAGACCTCCGCCCTTCCCACATAATCCTGAGTGGCCAGAGTCATCCATGGGACGACTACTCCGCTGAATCACTTCGAGGCGTTTTTGAGGTAATTCGCCAAGCATCTCAGCCAATCCTCGGCGTCTGTGGGGGGCACCAACTTATTGCTCTGGCTTACGGCGCTCCGGTAGCATTAATGGAGCGTTTGGAGCCCGGTGATGGCTACCAGGGAGCGAAAAGAGAGCGCGGCTACTACGAAGTCGAGACCACCGGTGCGGGGCTTTTTGAAGACCTCCCGGATAAGATAACCGTCTGGCATTCGCACTGCGACGAGGTCAAGGCACTTCCTCCTGGCTTCGAATGCACTGCCTCCAACGAGACCTGTAAGATTCAGGCGATGCAGCACGTCAAACGCCCGCTTTTTGGAGTCCAGTTCCATCCAGAACTCTTCAGTGAGGGGTTTCCGACTGGTCAGAGGGTGATTGAGAATTTCCTCGCTCTATTGTGAGCCCCGGCCAGGGCTTCGGGCCACCCGGACCTCCCCTTCCGGGCCGGCGGCGAGCCTTCCTAAGACCGAGGAAATCCTGAGGCCGAGACTGGCGAGGCGGACGCTTTTCTCCTTCGCTAAGCTTAACTATTCCTCACTTTACGTCTGAAAAAGCCTCGAGATCTGGGCATTTTGGGGCACCTTCGGCTGGACGCTCCCATCCTGGTATGCTAGCCTCATTCTGCTTGTTTTACCTCACTGGTTTCTTTCAGCGCCTTCAAGGATGCAAGCCCCCAACTCCGGCTGACGTCTTTTGAGACTCCTTGAGCCGGAGGTCGAGTAATAGGAAAGAACGGACTCGCGCATTCGCGCTGAAAGGTAGGCATTAACTTCGGTAGGAGACCCGACTAGAATGAAACCCCTCTTTGGTGGGAGCGCCATTGCAGCCGCTGCGCTTCTTTCAGCCCTTCTCGTTTTAGCGGCCATACCGTCGGCAGCAGAAACCGTGATTTCTCAATCCCAACAGACAATTCAACAGCCGTCTAAGACCCAAACGCAGGATCCCGGGGTTGCATCATCACCGGGTGATTCATTGGGTATGGCTGTGCCCGAAACGCCCGGAGGGAAGTTGGAACCCCCTAGAGCAGCAGAAATTCCGGTTTCACAGCCAGTCTCGTATCTTGCGACTGCATATAGTCTCAGGGGCCGCACCGCCAGTGGCAGGCTCGTCAGCCAGGGTATTATTGCTGCCGACCCGAAGTTCTTGCCGTTAGGGTCGCGAGTTCATTTGCAAGCCGGTGCCTGGAGTGGCGAGTATCTCGTAGCTGACGCCGGAGGTGCCATCAAGGGTCGTAAAATCGACATTTGGACGCCGAGCACTCGCGAGGCAATGAGATTTGGTCGCCGGACAGTGAAACTTACAGTTCTGAGCTAAGGTGGGAAACGCGCTGCCGCAAAGAGGCGAGTTCAAACTTGATTCCCGGAACAGACTGTAATATTCGGGCGCGGGAGTAGATCCTTTGCCCTTTTCTTTTGCTCCATTCAGCCTGTCACGTCCTGCCATTCCCTGCTCGATGCTTATGTTAAGATGGCCGGACCCAGTCCCAAGTCAATCTCCGCGAGGGTTAGCGTAAATGCAGGTCTCGCAGCTACCGGCCTCCGCAGACAGCCGTTCACGGCAGATTCCCGTTCCCGAGCCATTGGTTGAGGTAACTCGTGGCGCGATTACTGAATCCCGTCATCGAGGTCATGTTGTCGCAGTCGAACCAGACGGCAAGATAGTTGCCGTCCTCGGCGCCCCTGATACGGTCACGTTCCTGCGCTCCTCCGCAAAGCCCCATCAGGCAATACCTCTCATTGCCTCGGGCGCCGCGGATCAGTTTGGCTTCAGCGAAAAAGAGATTGCGCTGGCGTGCGCCTCACACAGCGGCGAACCGATTCACACTGAAGTTGCTGCCTCGATGCTGAGGAAGATTGGACTCGGCCCCGAAGACTTGAAGTGTGGCACACATGAGCCCTTCAGCCCGAAAATCGCTGGCGAGTTACGCGAGAAAGGCGAGAAGCCACACGTACTGCAAAATAACTGCTCCGGCAAACATGCCGGCATGCTCGCTCTGGCATTGCACCTGGGCGCACCCACTGAGACTTACGACCAGCCGGGCAATCCAGTGCAACTGGCGATAGGCCAAACCATCTCGCGGTTTGCCGGAATCCCGATTGAAGATATTGCGGTGGGTATTGATGGTTGCGGCGTTCCGGTCTTTGGAGTGACAGTCAAGGCGATGGCGTTGATGTATGCGCGTCTGGTGGCGCCCCCTGCGGAGTTTGAGGAAAGCACTCGGGAGGCCTGTAAGGGGATTGTTGCGGGAATGACCAGGTATCCGGAATTAATTGGTGGAACGACCGATCGTCTGGACACAGAGTTGATGCGCGCCACGGAAGGAAGTTTGGTATCAAAGGTCGGCGCCGAAGGCGTTTACACCGCGGGTGTAATGCCCTGTATGGAATGGCCTAACGGATTAGGACTGGCGCTGAAAATCGAAGATGGTGATGACCACCGCGCGCGGCCAACTGTTGTGATTGAGTCGCTTAATCAACTGGGTGTGCTCAACGATGAATCGCTCGAGGCCGTTTCGCGCTACGCATTTTTCCCTGTACGAAATCGCAGCGGAGAAATAGTTGGCGAAGTGCGCGCATCGTTTAAGCTAAATCGTGATATATCAGAACCGCGTCTATGAAGCGGTAGCGACCGGGTCAAATAGCACAACCTTCAAACACAAGCGGAAGTGACTGTGTCAGCGCCCAGCCCCAACGGAAAAGAAGATCCGCCACCGCAGCCCCCGCTTTTGCGCGATGCTCAAGGTCGCGTTGACGTTGATTCTGTTCCCGATGTAATCCAATGGTTCCTCGATTACGACAGCCGCGTGGCGATAATCAAGCATCCTCGAGTCGAGGAAGTGTTTCAGTGGAAGCAGGAACACAGCCGCCAGACCGGCGAAGAGATCTTTCTTTTCAATAGAGCTGAAGATCGGCTGGCGATTGGAATCATCCAGGCTCTTGCCGAGAACGCCACCGAACGCGAGCTTCATTCCTGGATTGGCCAGCTTCTAAACGCTCTTGATACCGCGTCAAAGGTTAACGAATCAGTCTCTGAGGCTTACCGTCTTGACCTCGCGGGTACGACGTCTATGGTTAGCGAAGCAGCGAAGATCCCTTCCCAGCGCGGACGAAACGACTTTCTGGTCAACTGCTGGGTGGAGACTCTGTGCACGGCCGAAGCGCGGGTGTTAGGGTGGCTTTACAAAGAATTCTATGGGCGTTCATATGCGCCCTAATATGACAGTAATCTCAAAGGGAGATAGACTCCGCTGCTTTGAGGTGCTTTATATGAACGTAGCCAAAGAACAGTCTGTGGTAGATGAGAGCGGAAATCGCACCGCAGTTATTACTGGATGTAGAGCGTTATGTTGAACTACTTGAAGCTCAGGAAGAACTCGAATCAATCCGCGCTTACGACGAGGCTAAATCATCAGGGGATGAAGCTATTCCTTTTTCTCAAGCCGTCAAAGAAATCGAGAGCGCGCGTGAATGAGCTACGAAGTGCTTATCCTACGTCGTGCTCGAAAAAGAACTAGCGGATTTACCCAAAACAGATTATGAGCGAATTCGTGATGCAGTGGGAGCGTTGGCAGAAAATCCGAGATGTTTATTCATAGCTGCTTTTGTCGCACTACGCGAACGAAGTAAGGATTCTTGTCGCGCGAGTCTTCCCTTACCACTCGCCTGTGACCTCTCATTCTGCTGCAGCATCAGGCCACATTACTGATCATCATGGGGGTACCTTGCGTTGCGGCGGCAGCTTTTGCACAAGGAGCAACTGTCCGCTGCCACGGAGGGACAGCGAGTGGGCGGGTTTTTCCTTGGACAGTTGTTGAATTGGTTGTACCCTTCCGGCGAGCGGTGACGACCGATCCGAGTACCGGCAGTTGAGGTCTTCGAGCCGGGGCGTCAGGATGAGGCCTTTGAGCCATCAAATCCTGTCATCAGGAGCGCCTACCTTCCATTGTCGCACCGCTCTTTTCTTTCAGTTTCGACGTAATCCTCAAGAAGCCGGCTAACCGACCTTGATTAGTGACCCGCGGCATAAGCGCTTGGGCGACTGGCATCAGCAGGGCAGCTCATCGGCGATTTGCCGCACCGGCGATGATTGCTTGCGCTTAGCCGGCTAACTTCCGCGCGCGACCCTCACCTTGACTCGCGGGCAACATCATTTCCGCTAAACTGGGAAAGACTTATCGAGGGGGGTTATCAGAATGACGAATGAAGAATTTGCAAAGAAAATGGAATCTATTGTCGAGCAGCAAGCGCAATTTGCTTCGGACATTGGGCAGTTGAAGGATGTGGTTGCGCGCCTAGCAAATTCCAGCCTAGAGAGAATTGAAGATGTAGATGAAAGAATTTCTGCGTTAGTAGATTCTCAAGTCAGGCTCACGGAATCTCAATCTCATACAGATGAGAATCTTAAGAATCTAATTTCTGCGGTTGATCGTTACTTCAGCGACGGCCGGAACTGCCAATCTAAAGGATAATGCTGCAGGCTCATATATGTTAGCCCCTCTTTAAACGCCACAATCTAACGAATTAAGTAGCCAATAATGAATGAGCAATTACGCGCGCGCTTTCCGATTACAGAGCGCGCGATTTACTTAAACCATGCGGCAGTTTCACCTCCTCCGACGCGCACGATCGAGGCCGTACAGTCACAACTGCGAGACGTGGCTGAAAATGGTTCGTTGAACTACCGAAGCTGGTTAGCAGTGAAAGAGCAAGCGCGGAAACTGGCTGCCGAAATGATTGGAGCACGAACTGAGCAGATCGCTTTCATGCGCAATACGTCCGACGGGCTGTCCACAGTTGCGAATGGCCTAACATGGTCCCCTGGCGATAACCTGGTGACGTTTCGCAAGGAGTTTCCGTCGAATATCTATCCGTGGCTCCGGCTTCGCGAGGCCTTTGGTGTGGAAGTTCGCATGTGCGAGGAGCGAGATGGCCGAATAGATCTCGATGAGTTAGTCGGCCTCATTGACCCGAAGACGCGCGTAGTAGCGATTAGCCAGGTCCAGTACGCATCCGGATTTCGTGCGGATCTTGAACGAATTGGACGGGCAGCGCGGGCTCATGACGCGCTCCTTGTTGTCGATGTGATCCAGGCCATGGGAGTGATGCCGACAAATGTGGAGGCGGAACTGATCGACGTCGCGGCGGCGGCCGGACACAAATGGCTACTGACTCCCGAAGGCGTTGGCCTTCTCTATCTCTCTGACCGCGCGCGCGAACGGCTCGAACCGACGCTGGTAGGTTGGAGGAGCGTTCCTGATCCCGAGGACTATGGCGATTTTAAACAGGGATGGAATCGCGGCGCGTTAGCCTGGGAGACTGGGACTGGCCCTTCGGCACTAATTCATGGGCTGGAAGCAAGCCTGCGGCTTCTGCTTGAAACCGGAGTTGGTAGGATAGCCAACCATCTCGAACAAATCACAGACTATCTTTGTGAACGTTTGCAAGGTCGTGACTATCAAATCGTCAGTTCCCGCCACGCTTCTGAAAAGTCACAAATCCTCTGTATTCGCCACCAGGCTGGGGTTAGCTCAATGGCCCTTTACGCTCACCTCAAAACCAGAAACATCATAACCGCGCCTCGTGGTGATCGACTCCGAGTCGCGCCTCATCTCTACAACACCTTTGAGGACATTGACGAGCTTGTCAAAGCTCTTCCTTGAACGCGAAAACGCCGTTGGCGAGTGATTATCGTCCGCTGTCCTGATACCAATGTACGGAAGATGTACAGGCTCCGAAATATCCAGCCAACATTTACGAGGACCGCTAACTGCGTTTCCTGAGAAGTCCGCCAAAGGATCATTCAGAAGCCCTGGAAATACAACTGGCACGCTCATTGCCATTGCCTAAACACCAAACAGAACGAAAGGGTAGATAGGGTAAATTGGCTCATACCCGGCGACTGTGGTGACGGGAAGCTTTGGGGGAGGCATCCTGTCACGGTTTTGAAAAGGCAGGCGGTGACTCTTTCGGGGGAACGGAGTTAACGCATTCAGACAGTCGAAGGGCAATAGTTGCGGGGCTGCTGATCGACGTCCTGACGAGGCTTGGGGGAGCCTCCCAGGTAGATCAGCAGCCCGCATTTTTTGTGAGGAAGATTAAGAAAAGCGCGATGGACGTGAGCCGTTCATTCGCGCTTTATTTCTCAGGTTGGAGATCAACTCACATTCTGTTTCCCGGTCCCACCAACTTTGCTGGATCAGTCTGGGGAGTTATTTCGTCAATATTTAGACGGAGCATTCCGCCCGCGTCTGAAAACGTTTCCGCATATCGCTGCTGAGCCCGCCGTCGGCTGAAGAGAAGTGCGCCAATAAAACCGCCCGCAGCCAAACACAACAGCAGTGAGAGTCCGGAGGCTTTGACAACTGCGACCAGAACTCCCGCGGTGGTCTGGTAATACTCTCGTTGTGCCTTCTCCAGCATATAGGGATTGTCACCAAGCCACTGAACGACCTGCGCATACTCAACTTGGTCGATGAGCTCTTTTGCTGCTTGCTCGTCCGGGGCGTTAAATACAAACACTGAATAATTTCCGACGCGTCGGTAGGCCGAAGGCACTAACTGACCCTGCGTGCGCAGTTCCTCAATCTTCGCAACGATTCCTCGATCATTATCTCCCGCTAACTGCGGAGTGTTGTATTCAACAATGATGAATTGTGTGGGGCCGTAACTGGCGGCAACCGCATCGGCGTCACCCTCTGAGCTCACACTCTCGAGTAGCGGTTGATCCGGAATAACTGCTCTTAGCGAGCGGAAGCCGGCCAGGTAGATCACACGTCCTTGAGCTTCTTCCCATCGAGGAAGGTGCTTGACTAGAACAGGTATATCAGCCTCCCCTTTTTCGATTCGGTCCGAGATGAGGCGCGCTAGCGTAATTACGTTGCTCGGGTCTTGAGCGGCTGGCTCCCTTGTGGTGACTCGCACGAATGTAGTGCCTTTGAAGAAGGCGGTGCGGCCTGGCAAGACTACGGAGGCTGTTCCCACCTCTCTAGTGATCCTGCCGAGTTCGGACCGCGACGGATCTCGGGCCCTTTTGGCAGCGAGGGTCAACAGCGAGTAGGCGTCTGAGTCTCGAGGAAATCGGACAACTTCTACCAGAAGGAGCAAATTCTCGCTGGAAACGTATTCGGCTTCAGCCACAGAATAATGACGATCCGCTTCCAGTATCTGACCAGCGGCCTGTGGCCCGAGTAGTCCCTCCCGGGCGAGTGTTTCGCTTGGCCGAACTTCACCGACCAGGCGAAAGCCCCCGATCTCCTTCGGTAATAGCTGGATAACCTTAGCTGAAGGCGGTTTGGCTAGCGCTGTGGAGTGAAGCGCCACCAAAAGCATAACCGCCAAGGACAGTGACGAATAAATTGAATTGTGCAAACCTATAACCCCGCTTTGATTCCCACAAAACAGTTTCTCTTAGAACCCGTTGCCTCGTTGGATGTTCCCTGTCAACTATTCAGTTGTGTGTTCCAACTCCTGCAAAGGGTAGTTTAATGCCAGCGGCGCAACTCGCGCAAAAGCAGGTCTGCGTAGTGCCTTGGCTTACTAATGTTGTGCAGCACCGTGGTACCGCCCAACTCGCTGGCATTGTCGACAATCAAATCGCCAAAGCCGAGAAGTCGCTGGGGAATACTCGCGGAAACGGTAACGTCCTGAATCTTACTGAGGGGAATATTTCGCGTAGTCCTGGCAACCAGGCCGGTGTCGATTTCGATCTTGGAATCGGTCAGCGTGTAGCGAATCATATTTCGTTTGATGTGAAAATGCGCTGGAATCAGCAGGAGGGCCAGCGCAAGTGGGATCGAGATGTAAGCCGGGACGTTGATGAGAGCAAACAGAAAAACCAGCACAACAGCGCCGACCACTGCTAGTGCGTAACCCAGTTTAATGAAGATCATAGTCGGCCTTACCGTGAAGATTGTGTGCTCAAGCTCCTCCATTTCTCCTGTCTGACGCAGCGGAAGACCACTCTGAGTGCGTGCCAGACGCGTTGCTTCAGGATCGACGGCTGGCGCACCACACCCCGAGCAAAAACGCACGCCCGGTGCAACGTAAGACCCGCAGTTGGAACAATGCATCCGCTTTTTACCTCACTCAGTTTGGGACGAAGCCGTCAAAAAAGCGGTTCGTCTCAATCATACCGAAAGAAACTCGCGCGTCGAATATAAAACGAGCCGGAACCCAACAAAGGTTCCTCCTCGTTTCTTTCCCTGGGTGAGTATGGCTTACCGTTTGCCAACCTTGTTGCCTCCAAGGGAGATAACGCGGGTTTTGCTGCGGTTTCCAGGGAATTCCTTCGAGCGGACTGCAGGTCGATAGAGACGAAGCGGCCCCGGGGGAGGTCTTTCGGTTAGGGAGGCGCCTTCATCCAAAACCCTATTGACAGCGGTAGTATGATAGCGACGCTTTACGAAAGACCTCACTTCTTTTAACCCGCGCGCTTCTGCGCGCCTCACACAAAGAGGACCAAAAAATGAAAAAGCTACTCACACTCACTCTCTCGCTGTCTCTGCTTTTCGTCTATTCGATCGCAGCGTCAGCTCAAGATTCCTCCACTTCAAAAATAGCTGCCAAGTCTACCAGTAGCCGGAAACGCGGCCCGGTATTCCGCGCGAACAAGGAGCAGGTAAACCAAGCCCAGGTAATTCTCAAGGCTCGAGGTTTGTACAGCGGCGGTACCACCGGCAAACTTGATGAGGCAACTCGAGCCGGTCTTAAGGAGTATCAGAAAGCTGAAGGTCTCAAGGTAACCGGCACTCTGAACAAGTCGACGCTGGAGAGGATGTCCATCGAGTTGACTGACAAGCAGAAGGCGATGTAATTCGAACCGGCCTCGGGAAGTTCGACCGGGCGCAAACAAAAGCGCGAGTGCGTGTTTCAAATCACACACACTCGCGCTTTTCGTAGGATCGGCGTTCTGGTCCTCTAGCCGAGCAGTCGTTCTACAATCTTGTAGCTGGCTTCGAGTGCTTCGGCGAGTTTCTCGGGTTGGTTCCCACCACCCTCAGCCATGTCAGGCTTTCCACCTCCGCGTCCGCCTACGATGGGCGCCAGTTCCTTGATCACCTGACCCGCAGGCACGCGTTTTGAAATATCTGGTGAAGTTCGCACGATCAAAGATGCCTTTCCGTCCCCCGTCCGGCCGAGAACAACCACACCTGATTTGATGCGCGCGAGCAGCGTGTCGGAAAGCTGCCGCATTCCCGCTGCGTCGAGACCGCTGGCTTCACGCGCTACTACGCGCACGCCGGCAACGTCACGCGACTCGTCACCATTCGAAGAGGAGCCCGCGGCGCCGGTAGCGATCTTCATGCGCAGGTCATCAGCTTCACGCCTGGCCTTCTTCAGCTCTTCTTGTAACCGTTCTACCTGAACCGGGACTTCTGTTCGCGAAGTTCGTAAGCCGCCGGCAACGCTTTCGACAATCGCCTCGGCCTCGCGAAATCGCTTAAACGCGTCTACGCCTGTAATCGCCCGGATACGACGAACTCCGGATGCGATAGATTCGTCACTCGTTATCTTGAAAAGTCCAATGTCGCCCGTGGCTCGTACGTGCGTGCCGCCGCACAACTCCTTGGAAAAAATGTCTTCTGCTCCGTTGATAGAAAGCACCCGTACCTTCTCGCCATACTTCTCGCCGAAAAGAGCCATCGCTCCCGAACGCATCGCCTCTTCAACCGCCATCTCATTCGTTTGCACCGGCTCATTGCGCAGGATGTGATAGTTAACGAGATTCTCGATCTCTTCGATCTCGCTCCTGGTCAAAGGCTGATAGTGGGAGAAGTCGAAACGCAGATAATTCGGGGCTACAACCGAGCCTGCTTGTTTGACGTGCGTTCCCAGAACTTCGCGTAATGCGGCGTGCATCAGGTGCGTGGCCGTGTGATTGCGGCGCGTAGCGTCCCGTTTTTCAACGTCAACATTTGCCACCACCCAGTCGTCGACTTGGATTCCGCGACTGACAACCCTGACCTTGTGAATGATAAGATCTTTCACGGGCGAGAGTGTATCGTTCACTTCGATTCTTCCGCCGTCCTGGGTAACAACCCACCCCGTGTCGCCGACTTGTCCCCCGGCTTCAGCGTAGAAAGGTGTTTCATCTAAAACTAGTTCGCCTTCCTCGCCTTCCTTCAAACTGCTTACTTTCTCAGTTCCCTTAATAATTGCTCTAACCTGAGCGTCCACGACTTTGGTTTGTTCGTACCCGACAAACTTAGAGGTAATTTCATCGTCATCGACGAGTGACTTATAGGTTGAGATGTCTTCACGAGCGTACACATCTTGCTTGTGCGCGCCAGCTTGCTGAAGCTCATGCAACGCCATATCGAAACGATTATTAAATGTATCTTCGTCGAATGTGATTAGTCCCCGCTCTTCCAAGCTGACGCGAATCAGGTCGCGCGGAATGCCGAAGGTGTCATAGATGCGGGCAAGCTCTTTCCATTCCGGGTATTGACCTGTAGGGGCGATGGCAAACAGCGCGTCGAGCTTTTGTAGACCGGTCGTAAGCGTTGCGCCAAAGCGTTCCTCTTCCAGCTTCACCATTCGCACGATGAAGTCGCGTTGTGCTTCGAGTTCCGGATACGGTTCATGCATCTGATCGACGACGAAGTTCGTCACCTTGTGAAAGAAGGCCCCCCCAAAACTCAAAGCGTGGCGGCCCTGGTAAATCGCGCGTCGCATGATCTTCCGCAACACGTAGTTGCGGCCTTCATTTCCGGGCAGGGTTCCGTCCGCAATCAAGAAAGCAGTGGCGCGCGCGTGATCCGCGATGACACGCATCGCAAAACCTGCCTGTGTCTCCGATTCGTAATCGCGTTCCGCCAGCCCGGCGGTGAACTCAACGATCGGATTAATCAGATCTGTATCGTAGGTTGAAAACGTGCCTTGCAGAATCGCCGTCATGCGCTCAAGGCCCATTCCCGTGTCCACCGAGGGCTTCGGCAGCGGCTCGAGCTTGTACTTACCCGGCTCAGTTTCGACACGGTTGTATTGCATGAAAACCAGATTCCAGATCTCCATGGTTGTGTCGCCCGGTCCGTTCACAAGGTCGGCGCGATTGAACTCGGGATCCTCCGGATGCTCGCCGAGGTAGTAGTTGATTTCTGAATTGGGTCCGCAGGGTCCGGTCTCGGCCATCTGCCAAAAGTTATCCTTGCGGCCAAAACGAAGAACGCGTTCAGGTCTGGCGCCGACTTCTATCCACAACGCCGCAGCTTCCTCATCAGCGGGCACCTCGTCGTCGCCACCGAAAACTGTGAACCAGAGACGCTCAGGATCAAGACCGAGTTTGCCGTCTTCACGGCTGCCGGTGAGGAAATCCCACGCATACTGAATCGCTTCGCGCTTGAAGTAATCGCCAAACGAAAAATTACCCAGCATCTCGAAAAATGTTTGATGTCGCGCCGTCTTCCCTACCTCATCGAGATCGTTATGCTTGCCGCCCGCGCGCACGCATTTTTGCGACGAGCAAGCACGTACGTACTCGCGCTTCTCCAGCCCGAGAAAGACGTCCTTGAACTGATTCATACCGGCGTTGGTAAACAATAGCGTCGGGTCGTTGGCAGGCAACAAGGGCGACGAGCGTACCCGGGTGTGCCCGTTGCGCTCGAAATAACCTAGAAAAGTCTCGCGAATTTCGTTTCCAGTCATAATTTTTTGGTCGGTAGTTTGTTTGTCGGTCTCCGAAATGCAGTTTACCCCAAGCGACACTTGGATAACCGAGCAACTGAAACCCCGTGAAAGCGAAAGTTTAGCACGCGTTTGTTGACCCCGTGAAATAGTGGTTTTGCGTGAGTTGAGTGGGATGAATTCAACGGTTGGCGAAGAGAGCTACAGATGAAGCCTGCAGATCTCTTGACTTTCCCTTATGGCTAGTCGTATAAAGCGCCCTATTCAAAGGCTCTTATGCCGACGTCAAGTGATGTCCTCGCAATCAGCCTAAGATTTTCACTGACGGTTGAGACCTCATGAATCCTCAACCAAAGAAATCAGACCTGCACAATTACCCACTCGCTGCTGCGATTGTTCGCAGGTCGCGGTGTTGTGCGCCTCCGGAAACCTCCCATGGACAGAAGAGTGCAAATTGTTAGTTCGGCTCTCGAAACAGACTTTCGACGAGCTTGGGACATCGTCCAATTGGGCCGGCTGGTAAATCTCTCAGGCTCGCGGCTTCGTCACTTGTTCAAAGCAGAAATGGACCAGACGCCTACGCAATATCTCAAAGTTATCAGAATGAGGGAAGCTGCGACACTGCTACGAACTACTTTTCTAAGTGTTAAGGAAATTATGAATCGAGTGGGTATTTCGAATGAGAGTCATTTTGTCCATGAGTTTAAGAAGGCCCACGGCTTAGCGCCGTCAAAGTATCGAAGCGCGCTAGCAGTCACCGCTGCGGTTGAATCAGGATCTATGAACGAATAACCACTTTCACCAAAGAATAGCCGACTAAGACAAGAGTCTTGCGTTGACTAGATCATAATGTGAAGACAATACGAAATTCCTGATTGAGTCTTCATGCAATCAGCACTACTTTAGAAAACTCTCTATTGGAGAGTATCTGTGAAGAGCCGTTCCCCCACCATTAAAAACGTTCTGGGCGCACCAAGAATCCCATTCGATTGATAGTTCTTTGAGGTTCTAGCCAACTCGGACAAAGAATAGTCGATTTGGACTGGGCTTTGCAATTGACCGCGCCACGAACATCGAGTAGGGTCTTTTGCATCGGACGACTTTACTAGAATGGCTTTTTCATCGTTGACAGTTCATCGTTGACAGTTTTTAGCGGCGGCCGTAAATGCGCAATACAGGAGGTCTCTTGTTATGCTAGGTTTATCCCAAATCTGTTCCGAGGAAACCATGCGAGGAAGAGTTAGCTTACTGGACGGGTTTGCACTTCGAACTTCTAATCTCTGGCGCATTGGTCTAGGTTATACGCTGCTCTGGTGGGCCTTACTGCTGTGGGCGAGTTTGGCACCAGGCACATTCTGGTCCACTGGCAACGTAGAGGCTTCAGCCGCTTCACAGGTTATGTGCGCGTTCGCCATCCTTACACCTTTCTTCATGGCTTTCGTGGTTTATTTTCCAGTCACCCAAACCAAAGGGCATTTGAATTCTTCCTCATCCATACAATTATCGTCTTCCAAAACAACACGTGGGTATTTGAAGCAGGTTGTGGCTTGTTCTTTAATGACGTTGATTCCATTGTTGAGCGTGTATGTGTTGTTTGCTCTGATGAGCTGGCTCGGGTTTTTAGCGAAGGACCTCGTCACTCCAATTATATTAGGACTCTCCTTTTTGATTTTTGTCGTGTCATTGACGCTGCTTACATCAACAATGTCAATTGGTTTCGCGATGAGCGGCTCGCGGGCGCTGCATCTCGTTGCCACAACAATTGCAGTTTCGACCGTAATGCTGCCTTTCATTCTTTCGGAGCTGGTGACCGGTACTAGGTTTGAAACCCATCTAGTTAGATTCGTACAAACGCTCGGTGAGTCACCGGCAGTTTCCATTTTTCTGATGCTTTCGGCACTGCTAGTGGGGAGTTTTTTTTCCTGGCTAGATGGACGCAAGCAATTGTAAAGCAGACAAGAGCGTTGTGCAGCGTGATTCTCTTCACGCCTGTTTTGATTTAGACAGTAGCCTCAGGATCCTCGCAGGTTTCTCATCAAGCCTAGCTTGCGAGTAACTGTTTTTCAGATGCGAACATGTAAAGCAATCTTGGTGGACTCGTAACTGCGATCGAGAACAATCCACCCGTCCCTAAACCTCACAATCAAGGGAGAAAATCATGCGTAAACTAGCCGTAGTAGTGCTCTCAGCCTTCGTATTCACCGCTCAGATCTCAGCCTTCGTAGTCACCGCTCAGCACGATAGGAACGTTATCGGTCAAAAGCGGCTTACTACCGTTTCGAAAGGCGAAAACAGACAGGAACAGCGACCTACTGTGCCGAGTTTGTCCCAACCCCAGCCCCAACTAGCCCTTCAAGAACTTGCGAGCGTTATCGCGGAGGCTCAGAACCTTCACAACAAGACAGATGCTTTCAAAGTGCTGTCGAAAAGTGCGAACCTCTTGTGGCTACAATCTCCCACCAAATCCCGGTATATGTTTCAGCAACTGTGGCAGCTAACGAACGAACAAATAGGAGAAAACGATGAACGCGAAGATGCGCGTACCGACATTCTGCGGTATCTAGCTCCCAGGGACTCGAAGTTAGCAGCAAAGTTATTGGAGGAGGCATCGGCGGATTCTACCAACCCCCGAGAAGCACCCTTTAGTCAACAAGTCAAAGGGAGTGACCCTACCTCACGAAGACTCGTACACCTGGCCTCTAAGTTGGTTCAGCAGGAGGACAGTACTCAAGCCGCTAGAGTGGTGGAGCGTGCTCTCGCTGTGAGTGTCACTCCTGCGGCACTTCCAACTCTTACAAAATTGAGACAAAGAAATCCCGTCCTCGCCGACTCCGTGGTATCACGAACCCTGGACAGACTTAAAACCCGACCTACAGTGTTATCGCTGCCTAGCCTTTACTTACTGGTAGATTATGTTTTTCCCGCGAGTAATGTGGATGCGAATGCCGCCACGGTGAATGCTCCAAGTCAAACGCTTCGGGCTCAGTATTTCTCGACGTCTTACAACATACTCAAGAAATCTCTTAAAGAGTCAGAAGCACTGTTATCGAAGGAGCAAGCCTATTCAAAGAACGACCTTCGCTTCCGGTCGATATATCAGAATCAGCTTGCAGGAGTACTTGTGGCACTGGCGCCTAAATTTGCCCCAGAACTCATACCTGAGTTAAGGACTCTAGCGACGGAGAAGTTTGCGGCACTTTCTCCTAATGCCGCGGTAATGTCTCGCTTTACCCGCTTGCGCCTAAGTGATAGTGAAGAAAGTTCTGGAGATAGGTCCACGGACATTGCCGTCGCACTCGCAAAGGGCGATATTTATGAAGCCGAACGATTGCTCGGCGAAGTTAAAGATGAAAAGTTTAGAAAGGCGGTGGCACAAACAATAGTCAAAGTCGCATTTGACTTGCACTTGGCTAAATCCGAGTTAGACGACGCTCTTTCCCAAGCGCGTAAATTAGAAGATCATGAAGCTAAAGCAATTGCATTTGCACAGTTGGCACGCGTCGCCCGCGCAAAACGTGATACAGATTTTTCGAAGTTGGTCGTCGCGGAAGCACTAAGCTTTTTTAGCGAAAGCAAGTCGAGTGGTTTACAAGCGCGAGCCTTGCTTATGCTGGCGCCCGAGGCGTTGGACTTATCTGTGCCTGATTCTATTGACCTGCTTCGTCGCGCGGTAACAGTAATCAACGACTTGCCTGAGGTGAGTAAGACAGAAGGTTCCGGTAGTTTCCACTCATACAATCTGGATGATCCCCTCAGTTTAAAAGACGCGCCTGAACTGCAACGGGCGTTTTCAACCATTGCGTCCGAGGACTTCGAGGGAACCCTCTCAGTAGCCAGACAGATTGAACCAAAACTGATTGGATTGCTTGCCAGACTAGCTACGCTGGAGACTGTACTTAAGAAAACTAAGAACAAAACCAAGCTGTCAGCAACTGCCCAAAATCATCGAGGAAATTCGCTCGAAGTAGCCCCAGCCTTTTTGCAAAGTGGTATGCGGAAACCCACAGGCGACTCGACAATCAAATTCGCACACAAAATGTCGCCAAAGCCAAGGCCGCTTTCCGACTGTTCTTGCAGCCCTTGCATGGTTAAAACCTCTCTATCGCCCCCAACTCCCGGTCCGTGGTGGGACTGTGCGAGTGAGTGTTTGAGAACGGCAGGAGTGAGCCCGATATCGATCAGTCTTTGTGCCGCAGTGTGCGTAACGGGGAACATCCCGATTTGCGCGGTCTGTTTCGCGCTTCATGCTACAGCATTCAATTTTTGCGCGTTATACTGCGCCCTGTATGCGGAAGATCCTCCACCTGAAGTATGCTCCCCAGAGAGGCAGGTGGGCGTCAACGGAGAGTGTCTCTCACCCATCCTCGTTGATACGGGAGGCAATGGCTTCAGCTTAACCAGCGGCGCTGGCGGCGTCGCCTTCGACCTTACCAGTGACGGGACACCGGAGCGACTGTCGTGGACAGCTTCCGGTTCAGACGATTCTTGGCTCGCCTTAGACCGCAATGGCAACGGGGCCATAGATAATGGTCAAGAACTATTCGGCAACTACACTCCGCAGCCTCGACCTCCAGCCGGTGAGTTGAAAAACGGCTTCCTCGCTCTTGCTGAGTATGATAAGTCAGAGAACGGCGGCAACGCGGATGGCAAGATAAATAGTAGGGATGCCATCTTCTCATCCTTGCGCCTGTGGCAAGACACGAATCATAACGGCGTCTCAGAGCCGAACGAATTACACACCTTGTCTGAACTCGGCCTTAAGACTTTAGACCTCGACTATAAGAAATCGAGACGGACTGATCAGTACGGCAACCAGTTCCGCTACCGGGCGAAGGTCAAGGATGTAAACGATGCGCAGCTTGGTCGTTGGGCGTGGGATGTATTTTTAGTCAGAGCACCATAATGCGCGCTGATTCTGCCTTGAGCTTCCATCAAAACACCCGCGGTTCCGAGGAGCTTGCGGGTGTTTTTCTGTCTCAACGGCACGTCATATATCGTCGTCAAGATCCGTTTTAGAAGCAGCTCGTACCTTCTCTGCGATTAGTTCAAAGGGAAACCCCTGGCGCATGAGGTGATCGAAGAGACTCTTGGCCTGGGCCCTGTTCTTTGGACGGCCGCGCACACGAGTGCGTTTCTCGATGGCCCGGTCGATCTGTTCCTCTTCAGAGACTTCCGCAAAAACCAGATCGAGAGCTTCATCAATGACGGTTTTATCGACCTTCTTCATCGCCAGGTCGCGTTTTAGTCGCTGCCGACCAAGCGGTCTCTGCCGCAGCTTCAAAGAAGCGTAACCAAAAGCGAACCGTCCGTCGTCGAGATATCCGTATTTACGCAGCCGCGCCAACACCTCGTCCACCACCTTGACGGTCGCGCCCCTGGTCTGCAGAAGCAGTTCACGGAGCTCTGCTACAGACCGCGACTTAGCCGCCAGCAGTTTTATCGCGCGCTGAAATGTGCGGTGGCGACGCTCCTCCGGCGTTAGAGGTGCACTGGGAAGTGCTTCACCGGTCTCAGTCTTTATGCATCTACGTCTTAGTCTTCGCATCGGAATCTTCATCTAGTTTTTCATGCAGCGGTAACAGAAGCAAAGGCTCAAACGAACAAGAGTAGCGGTGCGCTAAGAATTGTGGCGGGTTAACGGCAAACAAATTGGAGTGCCGATGGCAAGCGCGACACCGCTTTGGTTTCTCTGTAAGAGGCGACTACACCGATCGAAAGCGCCGTCGACGCTTCGCTCTGCCGGCGCACTGCAAATTATTCTCGGCCGCGCACACGCGGGCGATGGGGGCGTGGCAGCTGTGCTGCGTGTGTGCCGATTGGATAAGGGTACACGGAGAATCGCAAATCAGAAATTAAAAATCTAAAATGGTTTCATGGATGGAGTTCTAGTTATCGACAAGCCCGCGGGTCTGACCTCGCACGATGTAGTGACTCGCGTGCGGCGAATACTGCACGAGCCTCGCGTGGGTCATACCGGAACTCTGGATCCGTTTGCGACTGGTGTCCTCATAGTGCTTGTGGGCCGGGCCACGCGGCTGGCCCAGTTCTTGAGCGGGGTCGAGAAGGAGTATCACGCAGTCGTCCGGTTTGGTTACTCAACCGACACGGGAGACCTGACTGGAAAATCCACTTCAGAAATTAGCGAACCTACAAGGCGCAGCTCGCCACTCACTTGGAGCGATCGGGAAATTGAAGCGGCGCTTCAGAGTTTACGCGGAGAGATTGAGCAAATTCCGCCAATGTATTCTGCAAAGAAGCTCCAGGGTCGAAAGCTTTACGAACTGGCCCGACGCGGGAAATCGGTTGAAAGGAAACCTGTGCGGGTCAAGGTATGCGAATTTGAAGCGCTTAGATGCGGCGGACAATTCTTGAAGGACAATGGGGACGGGACCGTCGATCTTGCGGTTCGGGTCGTATGCTCGGCGGGAACGTATGTACGCACACTTGCTGAGGCCTTAGGGGAGCGCCTGGGTATTGGCGCGCACCTGGCCGAATTGCGTCGAACACGGGCGGGGGACTTCTCAATTGCATCGGCGGTGACTCTTGACCAACTCAACAAAAAAGTCGATGAAGAGGCCCTGGATACGATTCTTCTCCTGCCTGATGCGGCCCTGCGGAGCATGCCCTTTGTGGATCTTACCCAGCGTGACGCAAAACGCGCACGACAGGGAATCGCTATTTCTCTCTCGCAACACTCCGACGGCGCTGCTAGTCAAGGAGAGAACGTCAGAATGCGCGATGAAGCAGGAAAACTTGTGGCTGTTGGGTTTTATGATGCAGCGAGTAACTCGCTACAGCCGCGGGTTGTAGTACCACCGGAGTAATAGAGTCTTACTTGTGATGGGCGCATCGCGCGGAATGTAAACCTTATTGCATGAAGAAACGTTACTTAATCGGGGCCTTGTCTGGTATAGCCACAGCCGCGGTGGTTACCAAACTGCTCGCGCGTCCGCGCGACGTGGATTGGGAAAAGAACAGGGAAATCGTCTTTCATGCCGGCTACTCGCGTTTTTCAGAAGTGGATGGTGTGCGGGTGCATTATCAGGAGGCAGGGCACAGCAGCTGGCCGCCCATGATTCTGATTCACGGTTTTGCCTCGTCCACGCTCGTCTGGAGCAAAGTGTTTCTGGAGTTGGCAACCAAGGGCTTTCGGGTTATTGCGCCAGATCTCCTCGGTTATGGCTATTCGGCCAAGCCGCGAGACTTTGATTACACAATCGCCGCACAGGCCAGAATGGTCGACCGCTTGCTTGATAAACTGGGACTGGACGTGGCCATAATTGTCGGCAGTTCCTATGGTGGCGCGGTGGCGGCCACTATTGCACTTGATTATCCCGAACGAGTTGAAAGGCTGGTCCTGGTAGGGGCGGTTACGAACAACGAGCCCACCAAGTACTTGCTGATGCGTCTGTTTAGTTCGCCGCTGATCGGCGACATTCTTTCGCCACTGCTGCTTGGTTCGCGGCGACTACTAAAGCGACGCATGAAACGAGTCTATGATCGGCACTCGTGGGTGCTTGACGACCACAGGGTTGAGGCGCGTCATCAGCCGCTGCGAACTGCCGCGACCCATAGAGCCATCATACGTACGGTTCGGCGCTGGGACGCCGATCGAATTCAACGTGAAGCGCATTTGATTACGCAACCAACCCTCTTGCTCTGGGGAGATAATGATCCGGAAGTGCCGCTGCGCTATGGAGAACAATTGCGCGATGCTATTAGAGATGCACGATTAATTGTATTTCGCGACTGTGGGCATCTCCCGCACGAAGAGGTTCCTCAATCGTTTACCGAAGTGGTTTCCCATTTCTGTTCCTAAGAAAATGCGGGCTGAAGATTCGCAAGTGCCACTCGAGGCGTAAATCATGAATGTAAGAGACAAAGTAAACCGCGAGCGTAGACTCCTCGTACATCTTCTGTTGCGAAGCGTGTTGAGTGTGCACTTAGCGCTTGCGCTCTGGGGATGCGCAGTCGCAAATCAGCAGCCGCGACCGGCCAAACCGATCGCCTCCCCCAGGCCCTCCGTATCGACTGAGACCAATGAACGCTCATCTGATCGAATAGACCGTCTGGCCAGCGAGCCATACTCAGGCAGCCTTTCGATTTTTGAAGACCCGAAGAGGGAGGACAGGCTTCAAGTCAATCGAGTAATGGATGTTCTGGGCATCAAGGCAGGATCGAGTGTCGCGGACGTTGGTGCAGGTTCGGGGTGGTTTACAGTGAGGGCAGCTAAGCGCGTCGGATCGAACGGGCTCGTCTACGCCGTTGAAATCAACAGTGAATATCTGAAGCACATCGACAAGCGTTCGAAAGAAGAGAACCTTTCAAATATCCGCACCATTCTTGGCAAAGAAGACGATCCACTGCTGCCAGAGAAAAGCGTGGATGCTGTGTTGCTACTAAAGACGTACCACGAAATTAGCGAACCAGTACGTTGGTTGCGTCGTATGCGCTCCGCTATGCGAGAGGGAGCTCTGCTGGGGATCATCGATCGAACCGGGAAAGGCGACGATCATGGAATCGATCCAGATACCGTGGTTAAGGAAGCGCAACGAGCCGGGTTTGTGCTTGTCGAGCAACACGACTTCGTCAGACCTGACGAGGTTGACTACTTTCTGGTTTTCCGGGTGGGTTAGAGTATCAGTCCATCTTCAGAGCCTTCCCAACGGACGGATCCCGCCGGACGCGCCAGATCTTTGAGTCAAGGTAATAGTGGATGAAGGCGTAGCCCCAGAGAAAAGAAATTGCGAGCTGGGTGGCAAATGCCGGCTCGGTTAGCGCGCCTGTGCTACCACGTTCATTAAAACTAACGTAGCCGAGATACTGTCTCGGCCCCTGGTAGAGCAATCCGAACACAATTCCGAAGGCAATGTAGAAAAGTAAGCGGCGGCTGATGAGTTCGGCAGCACCGTATTTTGCTTGGAGATCTGTCTTCGTGACATCTGAACTACCCTCGCCCATGGTCGGTGTCCCACTTCGCACACCAGTGGTTTTGCTTGTGTACTTCTGATTGTGAAACCAAATCAGTCGGTGGTATTGCAGGTTGTGATAGATGGTGAGGATGGCGACGATCGCAATTGGTTTGTGAGGCATCGGCGTCAATAGGACGATCCAGTGCATGGGAATCGCTGCCGCGAGAAGAAGGTATTTAGGCACATTCAGGGGCAGACCAACGGTAGCGCGTTGTATCTGCCGACCTACCCAAACAACTCCTACAATGATTGTGCCTGCCAGCAAAAACATAACCAGGCCGTTAACGCCACTTTGCAACACTGGGGGCACGCGCGCCATAGCTTCCGGATCCTGCGCAATAAAAGCGACAAACGGATAATTGAACGCGAAGAACAATAACAAACGGTCGAGCGCATTATCGACCGGTGCAAGGTCGCCATTTTTCTTCTTGTAGAGCACCATGAAGCCGTAGTGTTGTTTTACGAGATGGTAGTAAGCCCAAAGCGCGGCCAAAAAGAAAAAGATGAGACCGGCGCCGAGATAAACCATTAACGGTCCTACGGCGAAAAAGAGCAGAGAACCCCAGAGGAGGCGAGCGCGGTTGCGGCGCTCCGTTCGATCGAAATAAGTGCGGGAAAAAGTGCCGAAGACGTGGGGTGCATCAATCAGTATCGCCCACAGTGCTACCAGGGGAACCAACGGGACGATACCCTTGATGTAGAGAAGAAGCAGGGCGTAGCTGGACAGGACCGAGCCGATGAACCAGATAAGATCTTCGCGCCCGTTGATAATCCAGCGCAGGGAAATTGCGTTCGGGCGGGCGTCGGTAACAACTTCGGCGGGTGCGGCCATTGCGTTTGGGATTCTATCATCGGCGGTAGCCAGGCAGAAAAGATCGGTCAGGGAGCAAGATGGGTAACACTCCCTTGGTCCCGCTAATTGAGATACGTCAAACTGAATTGGGAGTATCGACGAGGAGTTACGAGATGCCAAATGAGGACGCTGCCCTTCACGATCTCTTCAAACTACTTTTTCAGGCGCATCCGTGGCACGGCGTAACGCCTGGCGAGAACGCTCCCGGAGAAGTAGGTGCATATATCGAGATTGTGCCTACCGACCCGGTGAAGTATGAACTTGATAAGGCCTCCGGACATCTGCGCGTGGATCGTCCGCAGCGGTTCTCTTCGATGTGTCCGACGCTCTATGGTTTTATTCCGCAGACCTTTTGCGGCGAGGAGGTTGCAGCTCTTTGTGCGCAGCGCACCGGCAAAACCGACATTCAGGGTGATGGGGATCCGATGGACATTTGTGTGCTGACGGAGAAAGCATTCGCGCACGGTAGTTTCTTTCTGCGCGCCAAACCAATCGGCGGTCTGCGCATGATCGATGGAAACCAGGCTGACGACAAAATCATTGCGGTGCTCGTTTCGGATGTTGCTTACGGTTACATCGCAGATATCGGCGATTGTCCGGTAGGCCTGGTGGATCGCTTAAAGCACTACTTTCTCAGTTACAAGCAACTGCCGAGCGCAGCACTAAGACGCGTTGAGATTTCTGATGTTTATGGTCGTGAGGAGGCATTCGACGTAATTGAACGCAGCATACGCGACTATCGGAAGAAGTTTGGGGATCCTGAGAAGAGGATTTCTCAGTTGCGGAAACTAGTATTGGACGTTTGATTCGGCGATTCGAACGAGGGAAAGACTTACAGAAACCGACAGGAATGGAGCAAGCTTTTTCATCCGGCGCTGATCATTTCTTCAATCTCACAGCGCGGGCAGGTTAGGGATCGACGGGTGGAGTGAGTCCAGCGAGCGAGAGCCAGTGTTGACAGCTTAGGTTCCTTCTCTTCGGCCTCGCCTTCAGTGAAGAAGCGCGCGCGAGTGCCATGATCGTGATGCTTCCGTTCAGCATCCTCCGCGGTGCAGTGTTTACAGAGCCATCCGTAACCAAGATTGAAAAAGTGATTGGTTTGGTTCACGGAACGGCTCTCCCGCGATTTTTGTGCAAAGAAGAATTGAGCTAAGCGATTAGCCTGGCGGGGTCAACGGAGTCGCGCTAAGGCGGCAGTCCGACGCGCCTCAGCAAATCCTGAAAGCGGCGGTCTGAGCGTAAATTATTCCACTTCGGCTCGACCTTCAGGAAAACCATCCCCGCTCCGCGCTGCGCATAGGCTCGCTCCAGCCAAGCCAACGCCTCGTCTTGCTCTAATAAACCTTCCAGGACAGAGCGCGCCTCAGCTTCTTTGCCGGACTTCGCCAGTGCGTAACCGAGGAAGGTCTCCGCGTGAGTGCCTCTAGCTCCGGAAATTTCTCTCGCCCTCCGCGCTTCACTGATTGCTTCCGAGTACCTCCCTTTCTCGATACAGGCGCTCGAAGCGTAGAAGCGGGCGAGGAAATAGTTCGGGACCATCTCTAAGGTCTCCTGCAACCTCGTAAGCGCCTCGTCGGTTCGCCCGGCGTGGATCAGAAACTGCCCTTCGAGCCCGTTGATCCGTAGATTGAGCGGGTCGAGTTCTCTGGCGCGTTTAGCTTCGGCGAGCGCCTCCGCGTGCCGCCCTGTGTTCGAGAGCAGATGTGCGTAAAACAGGTGAGTGTCCGCGCCGTCCGGATTGAGCTCCAAGGCCCGCTTAAGCTTATTTTCGGATGCGCCCCAATCCCAGTCGTACCAGAAGATGATGAAGCCGAGTTCGGCGTGGGCGGCCGCGAGCGTGTCGTCAATTTCAATCGCCTTTTGTGCGGCGGCTCGCGCTTGCGGAAGAAATTCGTTTGGCGGCAGGTCAGCGGCGAGCGACGAGGTGAGCGTCGGCGAGGCCGGCGTAGGCGAGCGCGTAAGAGGGATCGCGATTCCCACTTCAGGGATCGAGGCCCCGCAGACACTAACGGGTTGTCCGCCTTCGATATTCCCCAAGCGAGGGGCGCGCGGCCTCGCGCGCTTGGGGAACTGGCGGAATGTGAGTCAGAGTCACGGACAATCCGCCAGGTAGCGGTGACCGGTCTTTGTAGGGG
>JACDCK010000131.1 GCA_013817595.1 Pyrinomonadaceae bacterium
CTCCTGGAGTGGTAATGTTCTAGTTGAATTCCGCTCCTCCGAACGGAGTTGGTACTGCGTTTGCGCTCTGGCCCTATAAACATCTCACTCCTAACGGAGTGAAAACCCGAAGTCGAACTATGAAGAATTCTTTACCGGTCAATCTCACCAAGAACAATATCGAGGGTGCCGATAATCGCCACCACATCGGCCACCAGGTGGCCAAGGCACATCTGTTTCAGCGCCTGAAGATTAATCAGAGACGGTGGGCGCACACGCATACGCCAAGGCTGAGCCGTGCCATCCGAAACCAGATAGCAACCAATCTCGCCCTTGGGACCTTCTATCGAGTGGTAGTAGTCGCCGATCGGCAGCTTAATTATTTTTGGCAGTTTTGCGTTCACTGAACCATCAGGCAAATTGTCCAGGGCCTGATCGACAATGCGTCGCGACTGCCTCATCTCTTCGAGCCGGACGAGATAGCGATCGTAGGTATCGCCGTTTTCTCCGAGCGGAACGTCGAAATCCATATAGGCATAAGCCGCATACGGCCGAGACTTGCGAATATCCCAGGGGACTCCCGATCCACGCAGCGCCGGACCTGACAGACCAATCGCAATCGCCTCCTCCGCTGAGATAACACCAATACCCACCGTGCGGCTCAGCCAGATGCGATTCTCCGATAGCACTGTTTCATACTCGTCCAGACGCGTAGGAAAATTGCTAATAAAGCGTCGTATGTCAGGCCCGAAGTCGTCATAAGTATCGTTCGGCATGCCGCCGATGCGCCAGGCATGACACGTCAAGCGGGCGCCAAACTGTCGCTCAAAAATCTTGAGAATCTCCTCGCGCTCACGCAGCGCCCAAAGCAGGACCGTCACCGCTCCAATGTCCAGCGCGTGGGTCGCAAGCCAGAGCAAGTGAGAAGCGATGCGATTCAATTCTGTAAGAATAGTGCGGATGTAATGAGCCCGCGGTGGCACAACCAGGCCCATCATCTGCTCGACGGTTTCTACCCAAACCAATCCGTTCGAAACGGCTGCGATGTAATCGAGACGATCCCAGTAAGGGGCGATCATCGTGTACATGCGGTTCTCAGCGATCTTCTCCATACCGCGATGCAGATAGCCGATGTCGCAGTCGAGATCGATAACCGTTTCTCCGTCCAGTTTCAAAATAACACGCAGCACGCCATGCGTGGACGGATGCTGCGGCCCCATGTTGAGCACCATCTCGGGGCTATCAAGCAAAGTCTCTCGGGTTGTAGCGATCTCTACCTGGTGCATATGTAACGCGGGCTTGCCCGCAGGGCGCGCAACGCACGCCTGGAAGTTTCTAAGCTGCCGCCGGTTCCGGGGCATCCGGAAGGTAACAACCGGTTACGCTCCACGGCTCGATTATCAAACCAATCTCTCGGGCGATGCCGGCCGCTCGTTTTTCCGCAAGCTTGATTACTATTGCCTGCGCCGCACTAGCCTTGTTCCAAACGTTTCGCGGCGATTCGGTCTCCGTCAAAACAAAACCTGCCACCTTCGCTGCCTCAGGCGACTCAAATACCTTGGCTTCGTAATGAGCGGCTATCTCTTTCGGGGTCATCTTTCCATTTTTGATTGCCGATTGATTCATTGCCAATTGCCAATTGCCGATTGCCGATTAAAGAACTTTTGGTCACAACTGGAATCGGAAATTGGCAATCTGCAATCAGAATTTACTTGTCCTTGCGTCCGCCTCTTACCATTTACTATTTACCATATTTACCATTTACCATTTACCATTTACTTATCTTTTGGCATCACCTCTTTGCCGCCCTGGAAAATCTCACGCATCATGCGCTCTTGCGGCACTGAAAGGATTTCCAATCCGTAGGCACGCCTCTGTTCCAACTGCTCACGTTGCACCTCAGTCATATCCGGCAGATGTTTGCTCGTCCACTCATTCTCGACAAATTCCAGTGAAACATCTTTCCTGAGCGGATGGCCTTCCCAGTCCGGCGGCAGTAATATCCGGCGCAAGTCAGGATGATTTCTAAAGCTGACGCCAAACAGATCGTAGACCTCACGTTCCATCCAGTTTGCCGCGGGCCAAACGCGAGTCACACTTTCCGGTCCCGCTTCGGTAGTAGCCACGTTTAGGCGAACTCTTTCATTTGCAGGGATGGAGTACAGGTTATAGACAATCTCGAAAGGAGACTCCTTACGATCAGGCAGATGCACGCAAGTTAGGTCGGAAAGATAATTAAACGGAGTCTGGGAATGTCGCTTGAGGAAATCACAGACCTCCACGATCCGCGGACCATCGATTCGGACAGACAGTTGTCCAATGAATTCCACTGACTCGATTACTGCGCCATTGAATTGCGCTACTAGGCTCTTTACGAGGGGGTGATTCGCAGCATCGACCGGTTTAGGCCCCTCTTCCTTCTTCTTGACGGGAGCTTTTGGGGCGCTCGTAGCGCCTGAGGCTTCAGCTGGCGCCTTTTCGCTTAGAGACTCTTTGATGGCAGCAACTCTTGTCTTGGCCTGCTCAACCATCGCTGCCTTTTCGGCGTCGGCCCCGGCAAGAACGCCCGCGGGAGGAATTGCGGAGGGCGGTGGCTTACCTGAGGAATCCGGCTGCTTTGAGCCGTCAGGCCGATCGGGCAATTGTTCGGACGACACGTCCGATTGCTCTGGAGTTCGCTCGTTCTTGTCTTCTTCCATTTGCTTGGAACTCGTGCTTACACTCTTACCGGATGTGCGATCCGGATGTTGCTGGCCGCGCAAAGCTTTCGCGCTTAAGTGTTAATGCAGTTTCAGAAGGACGGCGAAGTTGGATTTAAACACGCGATTTATTTACTGTCAACCAAGTTGTTTTTTGCGCTCTTGGCGGTTGGTTCGGCCCGCAAGTGCCCGCGTAACTTGACGATACGGGCCTTTCCCCATATCATGACTTGTTTGAAAAGTGAACCCTGTTGCCGACTATCAATAAGGAACTAGAGAATAATGAAGCCAGAAATTCATCCCGCATATAACGAGATAACCGTTACCTGCGCCTGCGGCGAGACGTTTAAGACCCGCTCCACGCGGAAGGGCGACCTGCATGTGGAAATCTGCTCGGCTTGCCACCCGTTTTTTACCGGCAAGCAAAAACTGGTCGACACCGCAGGACGCGTTGACCGGTTTAACAAGCGTTACGGTAAGAAGACCCCGGAAACTACCTCCACCACGCAGTGAATGGACAAGTTAGGACAGGAACGATTTTGAACCAGAATCGACATTAGCGACCTTTTCATAATCAACGCCGGCGTAAGATCGTCGGTCGCTGTTCTGCACGAGTGCATACGCGACTGCCGTAAACGCCGGCGTTAGTGTTTATGTTGAGAGTTCAAGCTTTAGCTTGCTGTTTTCAAATGCCAACAACCTGAAGGTCGCACTCTAAACCAATTCTGAGGAGTTCCAATTGAGCACAAACGAAAGAGATTTAATTGTCGGCGGCCAGGCTGTCATCGAAGGCGTGATGATGCGCACGCCAAACGCGTATGCGGTTGCCGTGCGCAAGGCAGACGGGACGATCGTCAACATAGCGGCGCGGCTCTCCAAGTGGAGTGACAAATATCCGCTGCTGAAGCTGCCCGTGCTGCGTGGCGGTGCGGTGTTGGTACAGTCCATTGGCCTCGGTATTAAAGCGCTGAACTATTCGGCCAACGAGGCTTTCGCGGACGCAGAAGAGGCTGAGGCGAAAGAGGTGCAGGTTGCGCTCACCCCGGCTGTGATCGAGGGTGAAGGCGACTTTGCTGGAGTGACCGGCGCTATGCCCGGGCTATCTCTTCCCACTCAGAAACGCGCAAAGGATGAACTGAAAAAGGGTGGCACCAGCGCCGCTGCGGGCTCGATCATCTTTGCAATCATTTTTAACATCCTGCTCTTTGTTGCCGCGCCACTGCTACTGACTAATGCTCTTTTCATTGCCGCGGGCTGGGCGACGTCGCCGAGCGCTGCGGCTGTCTCGGCCACCGCCGCACCGAACTCCGGAAGCGCAACGGTTACCGCAGGGGACAGTGCCAGCCAAGTGGTTGCAAGCGAAGCCTGGTATGTCAGAACCTGGCGGTCGGTGCGCAATTATCTCCATCCAGTGCGTCCGTCGATTTCTTTCAACCTGATCGATGGACTGATTCGTATGACGTTTTTCCTGATCATGATTTTTAGCTTTTCGTTGTTGAAAGACATCAGACGCGTCTTTCAGTATCACGGCGCAGAGCACAAGACGGTCTTCACATGGGAAGCTGGTTTGCCTTTGACCGTGGACAACGCACGGCCTCAGCCGCGACAGCATCCGCGTTGCGGCACCAGTTTCCTGATGGTGGTGATGCTCGTCTCTATCGTGTTGTTCTCCGTCATCAAGTTTGATTCCCTGCTCTATAACTTCCTGGTGCGCCTGGCGCTGTTTCCACTCGTAGCGGGTCTGTCTTACGAAATCATTCGCCTTTCAGCAAAGAAGGAAGGCAGCTGGGTGTTCAAGTTGATTACCCGTCCAGGCGTGTGGCTGCAAAACATCACGACGCAGGAGCCTGACGATCAGCAGTTGGAAGTTGCTATCGAAGCATTGAAAGAGTCGCTGAAACTGGAGCCGCAAGCGGGAGAGCCGGCGTTGGCGCCACTTTCGTGAGGAGAATTTTTCCGAGGCTATCGAACGCAAAGCGCGAGGCTAACTACCAAATATGTTAGAGAGACTCAAACAAATAGAAGCACGTTACGAAGAACTCTCGCGGGAACTTTCGTCTCCGGAGTTGCTCGCTGATCATTCCGCTTACAGTAAAACTGCTAAACAGGTTAGAGCCCTGGGCGACATTGTGCAGAAATATCGTGCCTGGAACGTTCTCAAAGAGGAATTCGCCGGCGCGCGCGAACTTTTGGACACAGCCGATGACGACGAAATGCGAGAGATGGCGCGTCTTGAAGTTGAGGAGCTCCAGGCGAAACTGGAGTCCACCGAAACTGATCTGAAGTTACTACTGATTCCGTCTGATCCCAACGATGAAAAGAATGTGATTGTTGAGATCCGCGCCGGCACCGGCGGTGACGAGGCATCGCTTTTTGCCGCTGAGATGCTCCGCATGTATCAACGCTATTCCGAAAGGCAGGGCTGGCGTTTTGAGATTCTGGATGCGTCTGAATCAGGTATTGGCGGCGTTAAGGAAGCTATCGCGCTAATCGAGGGCGACAAGGTTTATTCGAAACTCAAGCATGAATCAGGCGTCCATCGCGTACAGCGTGTGCCCCAGACTGAAGCCAGCGGCCGCATTCACACGTCTGCGATAACTGTTGCAGTTTTGCCGGAAGCTGAGGAAGTGGACGTTAAAATCGATGCGAAGGATCTTCGCATCGACACCTTCTGCTCCTCCGGGCCGGGTGGCCAGTCAGTTAATACAACTTACTCCGCCGTACGCATCACTCACCTGCCCACGAACGTAGTGGTCTCCATGCAAGACGAAAAATCTCAGATCAAGAATCGCGAAAAGGCGATGAGAGTCTTGCGGGCCCGCCTGCAGGAACTCGAAGAGCAAAAGCAACACGATGCTCTTGCCAGCGAGCGGCGCTCACAGGTGGGCTCGGGAGATCGCTCGGAGAAAATTCGCACCTACAATTTTAAAGAAAACCGCGTTACCGATCATCGAATCGGCCTCACAATCCACCAACTGGACCAGGTGATTGAAGGTAATCTCGATCCGTTCATCCAAGCCCTCGTTAATCATTACCAGGCGGAGAAACTCAAGTCAGAGGCAGTGGCGGCGTAGCCACATGTCCGATTTCCGATTGCCGATTGCCAATTCAAAACACTTCCGATTGCCAATTTCCAATTGCCGATTGGTTTGCCTTCGATGGACCGCCGCTGTGATTAAAGCTCACGATTTGTGCCAAACGCCAATCGGAAATCGGCAATTGGCAATCGGAAATGACCTAAATCGGAAATGAGTTTAACCACCCACGTCCTACTGATTCGTCACGGCCAATCTCAGGGTAATGCTGAAGGTCGGTTTGGTGGGCACACCGACACTCCGCTCTCACCGCGAGGACGCTCCGAGGCTCGACGAACCGCTCAAGCGCTGGCTTCGGAGCCCTTCAGCGCCATCGTCTGCAGCGACCTGGCCCGGGCAATTGAGACGGCCAGTTCGCTGGCGAAGTTAGCGGAACTGGAACTCCAAACCGCCGAAGCCTTCCGCGAACGTAGCGTGGGTGTCATGGAGGGATTAACTTTCGAGGAAGCAGCCGCTCAACATCCGGAACAGTATGCTGCCTTGCTGCGGCGCGATTTTGAGCATGTGCTTCTGGGTGGTGAGAGTTACCGGCAGACCCTCGACCGCGCTTCAAGGAAACTCGATGAACTCGTTGAACAATACAAGGGCGGGCGCATCGCGATCTACACACACACTGGGACCATATGCATCCTCGCGCTCCATATCATGGGAGCTCTGGATGCGCCCGAGCTAAAGCCCGTATGGATCGCCAGTCGAAACTGTGGAATTAGTCGCTTCGAGCTGCGAGATGACGGATTCGTGCGGGTCCTGGCAATCAATGACACGCGGCATCTGGAAGAGTTGTAACTGGAGCGCGGGCATCCTGCCCGCATTGAGCGCAAAGCGCGAAAAGGGTTAGATTGAGGAAGTGTATGACCTCAGCGTGCTCCTGACGCTCTGCGCGCAGGATGCCTGCGCTCCATAATTAACGCGAAGCAATCCGAGCGCGTTCGGCGGCGGTCCATTCACAAAGTGTCTTAATATCCTCGGACGAGAGCTTCGCGCTCCAATGAATGCGGGTGTAGGACTCGAGCGGCATCGCGCCGTCTTCGACCTCCTCGCAGATCTCTTCGAGCTTCTTGCTTGCCTGGCGGTTATCAAGACTGCCCCATTCTGAAAGATTCATATGACTTCGTCCGTGGTTGACGTGATCAATTACAAACCACGAGACCGGCGCCACGTTGGTATACCAAGGCCAACGCGTGGTGTTCGAATGACAGTCCTGACAGGAACGGTCGAGGATCGCGGCAACCTGCGGTTTCATCTGCAGCCGAGCATGAATAGTCTGAGCTTGATCAACTACCGGATTCGTCCGGGCAGGCCTGAAGAACTGCAACCCTACTAACACGCACACTGCCGCAACCGCCAGCCATTTCAACACCCTGAGAAAGACCTTCATCCGCGTGCCCTCCGACGGTGCAGGACCAAGGCGGTCAGCGAGACGATACTTGCGAAGGCGATGCTGTATTTCAGCCGTCCATCACGGGAAAAGAAAACGATGACGCTTTCCGCCGTCGTTCCCGCTTGCAATGCCAAAGAAGAGACCGGTTTTCCGGCACTTGCGTTTTCTCCAATCGTCGTCAAAATCGTGCTCTTACCATCGGCAGTGATCTTCCGCAGCCGCGGCCCGCTGGTGAGATTAGGTAAAGTGAAACCAACTTCCATGACATAAAGATTCCCACCAGCCGCGGCTACGCCGGTCGGAAAATAAGGCGCCTCGGCGCGCGAGACAACTTCAGCCCCACCAGTTGAATCGATCTTTATGACCCGCCGGTTCCCCGCATCCGCCACATAGACATTCACATTCGCGTCGACACTCAGGCCCCAGAGACTTCCAGACAGGCCTCCCAAAAAACGAGGCTGGTCGTGACTGGTCATAAAGTCCAGACCTTTCGCAATCGTTGTTACGGTCCCGTCCGTTGCGACCTTGCGCACAGCGTCGCCATCGCTAAGGTACAGACTACCGTCCGGGCCAAACGTTATGCCGCCTACGCTGCTGAATTTGGCCAGATTGCCCCTGCCATCAGCGTGGCCGTAGGCGCCGCCGGCAAGCGTGGTGACAGTCCCATCAGGACTCCTGCGCAGCAGCAGCGTTTCGCGTTTCGTGTGATTATTCTGCTCGACGAAATACATATTGCCGTCGCGGTCATGCCAGATGCTCCACCCGCGCGGCGCACGCTCAGTGGGTTGAAGCAGGTAGATAAACTTACCTTCCGGAGTCATTTTCCAAACGTCAGTGATATATCCTTCTGACGCAGGGTTGTAGCCGATGTCCGCACCGTAAACATTATCCTGCTCGTCGATGGCTAACTCATGCACGTGTCGGCCGCGCTCGCCCTTCCGGAAGACCGTCTACTCCCCATGTGTATCGAACTTCCAAATCGTTTCCAGGTCGCTGAAGTAAATATTGCCGGCACTATCGACGACGATGCCACTGGCAGGATGCGCTTGCGCAGTGGCAGGGAAGAATATCCATAGACCGACCACCGAAAGTATCGTTAACGCGAATCTAAGTCTCATTTTTTTCCAAACAAGTAGGATGGCCGGTCGAGCCCACGGCACAAGTTCCGCTAACTTGCAGGTCAGGAAGGCGGACCCTGTCCCCGCCCTCAAGTGGCAATGTCACTCAACCTCAAATCAACCTCTCAACCTAGATCACCTCACAGGTCAGGAACGCGGACCCTATCTGCTCTTACGACGTAAATAAATCGTTTAGACAAACAATCAGTTTCATTCTCACCGTCAATGGGGCTTCCTCACTTGGTCGAACTTCAATCTCCCAGGCGTTGCTGACTGGCTTTCAAGCTTGAGGCGGGGACAGGGTGCCGGG
>JACDCK010000351.1 GCA_013817595.1 Pyrinomonadaceae bacterium
GTGATGTCGTTGGGAATCTCATCCAGCGCGTAACCAACGGCAAGTTTGGCGGCAATCTTGGCGATCGGGAAACCGGTTGCTTTGGAAGCGAGCGCCGATGAACGCGACACGCGCGGGTTCATCTCAATGATTCGGATGTCGCCGTTCTCCGGGTTGACGGCAAACTGAATGTTGGATCCGCCTGTTTCCACACCGACTTTGCGAATCACTGTGATGGCCATGTCGCGCAGCTTTTGATATTCGACGTCGGTGAGCGTTTGCGCTGGCGCAACGGTGATTGAATCTCCGGTATGCACGCCCATCGGATCGAAGTTTTCGATTGAGCAGATGATTACCACGTTATCCGCCAGGTCACGCATCACCTCGAGCTCAAACTCTTTCCAGCCCAGAATCGACTCCTCGATCAAGACTTCGTGCATCGGCGAAGCGGTCAAGCCGGCGCGCACGATCTCTTCAAACTCCTCGGGGTTGTACGCGGTGCCGCCGCCGCTGCCGCCGAGAGTGAAAGAAGGTCGAATGATTGCCGGATACCCAGTGTTCGTTACGATCTCTTGAGCGTCGTCCCAGGAACGAGCGAAACCTCCTCGCGGCATGGGCAGGCCGGCTTCATCCATTGCCTGTTTGAAGAGTCGACGGTCTTCAGCGACTCTGACCGCTTCGGGCTTCGCCCCAATGAGTTCGACACCGTATTCATCAAGAATCCCGGCATCTGAAAGGGCGATTGCAAGATTTAATGCGGTCTGCCCGCCCACCGTGGGCAACAGCGCATCCGGTCTCTCGAGCCGGATAATCGCTGCAACCGATTCAAGCGTGAGTGGCTCGATATAGGTGGCGTCGGCGATCTCAGGATCGGTCATGATCGTCGCTGGATTGGAATTAACCAGAACGGTCTTGTAGCCCTCCTGACGGAGTGCCTTGCAGGCTTGCGTGCCTGAATAATCAAACTCGCACCCCTGGCCGATTACAATAGGACCCGATCCGATGATGAGTATTTTGTGTAGGTCAGTGCGTTTGGGCATTAATTGGGAACGCAGTCAATTCGCCTGACATAAGCGCGATTAGAGGCTAACAGCCAAAGATTCTTTGACGCAGTGGGTCGAGGCATTATACATAACGGGTAGCTCGGGGCAGTAGCCCGACTGTTAGGGAGGGCTCGGCATGGCCATTCACACCACTGGAGGATTCTTGGGGTGTCTTGAGGAGCCCTCCTTAACCGTCGGGCTTCTGCCGCGAAGCGTCAATCAGCGACGCCGATCCTGGTTCTTGCGATAGTCTTCGCCTTCGATTACCACCGCATTGCACATCTCGTAGAGACGACTCCGCAAGCGTGTCCCAATGCGCTCTTCCAGCGTCGTCATTTCCCGAATACGTTCAGAAGATCCTTTCTTGCTGAACGTTCGGCTGGCAATCTCAGGCTCCTGGGCGCTCTCGATGCGCGGCACGTCCAGATAGTTTGAGGTAAAGATCGTAAGCTTCTTATCGTTGTAGCGTTTGTTAATGATCTGGTACATCGTGTCGCGAACCCAGTCCGTGGGAATTGTGGAGCCCAGTTCGTCGAGTACTAAGACTTCAGCCTGGTAAACCGGCGCCAGCACTCGCAACTCAGACGTTTTCGATATTGGATTGTACGAATCCTGAATCTGTTTAAGCAAAGAACCAAACTCGCAGAATAAACAGGAAACACCCTTCACAATCAGTCCTCGCAGAATCGCCACAGCAAGATGTGTCTTTCCGACTCCGACCGAGCCAGTTAAGAGAAGACCCCTTTCCGCTGCCGGGTAATCGTTCACGAGCGTTTTGGCCTTCATGAGAGCCCAATGAAGTGACGAGGAACCCGCGGGGACACGGTAGTTATCAAAGCTGCAGGCGGCATGACGACGGGGGATACGCGCTGCCTCCAGCAACCGATCACCGCGCCGCGGCTGGCATTCGTCGCATATCCTTGCGCCCTTACCGGGAACAATTCTTACACCCGTGCCGAAGCAAGCGCCGCACACTTCCGAGGCTTGACCTTCGTCGAGGCTATTGACCGTAGGGCTAAGTTGTTTGCCGGAATTATCAGGAGGCATTAACGATTGCGGATACTCAAGTCTGCGAAACTACGACGTCGATTCCTATTCGGGTCGGATTATATCATCGGCAGAGGGGAACGCAACGAAGGCACTTCTTGGGATATGTTAAATGTCTTCCATGGTCAGCGCCTGTCAGAACGGCGAGCGGTAGCGATCCGGTCTCAACTGGGAAGCCTTCGGCCGGGTCGCTATGACAGAGTTCCGGAGAGTTGCCGCGGTCAGACCGGGTCGCTACCGCTCGCCGTTCTGACAGGGGGTCGCAGATCAGACCAGTGCGCTATCTGTATGGTATATTTTTCCGCTTCCCCTTTCAGAAACTCGACGAAGCGATGTTCGCTCTCGTGACCGGAGGTTTTGATTTTAACAACGATGTCTTTGTTACATTCATTGCTGACGAAACTTGGCATCCGGAGGATTGATAGTGAACGCCACCCTATCCGAGTTTTTCTTCTCGACGACGATCAACGCAGGCATAAGTGGTTCGCTGAAC
>JACDCK010000352.1 GCA_013817595.1 Pyrinomonadaceae bacterium
GCTGGAAGTTGAGTGGGTAATTCGCCGATTAGCAAAATCATAGGGTTTGGCGACGTTTCCACCAGCACATTAACATTCATTAAAAATCTCAATATTATTGTCTCTTGATAATCATTTATTCAATACAACTTGATATCATTTATTCAATACAACTTGATCGAGTGAAGTATGGAAGTCGCGTCTTTCCGTTTTCGCACACCATGGCCACCGCTCTGTGGAAAGCGGTCAAAGAAGCAGATGTTGAGCAACTTGAGCAATTGATAAAGAGTCCATCTGAGGCAAATGTGTTCAATAAGAAAGGAGAAACACCTCTGATTTTAGAACGGTAAATTCACTAGTACTTTTAGTTGGAAGTTTTTATTGGCAGAGAAAAATCTCTCTGAATTTTATTAAATTTTCTAGGTGATCGGGATGTGGCGGAGTTTCTGCTGAAGGCAGGAGCTGATGCTAATCTTGCTGACAGTGACAAGAAGAATTCGCGAACACCATTGGGATGGGCATGCCAAAGCGGATCAGAAGGTATTTTCCAGAAATCGAAATTTTAGATTCTGTAATTTTCCAAGAGTTCGCCTCTCACTTATGACCTAGTTCATTCATCAATGTGATAATATATATTGTGCGTTGTGTATATAAATTGTAGATCTCACTGTCCACCGAACAAATTTGAATGCCGCGGTGGCGCGCGTTGTTGCACTTCGGCGCCACGCGCACTTTTTCCTCCGCCATACATGCTATTGGGCGATTGCTGATACAGCGACCCCCCAATGTAACATTAATTTATAACGGCCCCTACTCAAACTAAGCAAAAGAAACTCAAAGAAAGGCAAGATCGCAGTTTTTTATTTTTCACCAACACATCAATTACCGAGCTGCACAGCACTTAATGGCTGATGCGAGCAAGGAGTCGCTTCGAGAAGCCCATAGAGAGAGATGCAAGTTGCTCAGGATGGTCATCTTGAGGGTCGCACCATTCAGTCACAGCAGTCCACTTCTTGTATGCATCTAATTGATCAGAATGTACTTTGAGGAACTTCTCACGCGGGCGGATTCCCTCAGTGATTAGCCGACTCATAGTGCGCGCGGGTCGATTGTCGGTGATTCCACAGTGAGCGAAGAGAGCCTGCACGTCATGCTCGTGGCAGTCGTAGTAGGCGCGCTCAATGCAGCGAAGCTTGTCCTTGCGTGTCGCCAAAGGATAATTGATCAGGTGTTGCTGCATCTTGAGCTTGAACGTCGCGTGGAAGCTGTTGTCACACGGGTTCATGAGGTGGCCGAGGTCGGCGGGGAAGAACATCTGCATGATGTGACCGTCGCTGCACATGCTCGTGAACTCGTCGGTCTTCCAGCACTTCTCATTATCAGTCAACAGCACGTCGCCAGGTTCGAGTGTCTTATTGCGAAGAGCCCACTCGAGCCACGCGACAGCGCCACGAGTCCCGCGACCAACATTCGATTTTGATCGATCACAACGAGACTTCTGCAAAGAAATGTGTAAACAACTTGCATATGTTCAAAGCAATAAAATAAACATATAGTGTCGATAATATATGAATTAATATTGAATGGACTTGAGAGATCACATAATTGAAATCAACAATCAGGTACGTACCGGAAGCTTGGAACGCTTGATTGTGGCCCTGATAAATACCACCTCGCCGCCAGGAACCTCGAGATCGCTGTTGAAGAGGCCTTGACGATCCTCGACGACAAAAAGAGGACCTTGACGCCCATCGGCAGCTAATGCGGTGAAGACCACATCCTTCGGGCCACGATCAGGGGTCTTCCTCTTCTGAGTGCCACTAAATTAAAATTAATATAGGAACTTCAAATTCACAAGAAAATGTCGTACCTTCCTTTCGGACCCCAATGGCCCATTCGGTCGATGGTTGTGTAAACCGAAGTCTTATCGAGTGCCAAAATTTGTCCAGGAGCTTTCCCAAGCGAATGCAGCTTAGCCAGGAATTTTAGCGCTGCCTGGTATGCCGGTCCACGGACCTCGGAAAATTTGCATCGCTTCCCAACGCGTACGGAGAGATGATGGCGAGCAGCAAATTTAGATAACCATGAGGGATGAATATCCAAGTTGAATGCGGTTTTGAAAAATAGCTTCGCGTTCGCAGTTGTGGTGGGAAGACGACGAATACAACGCGAAATAAACCAGCCCGCAGCGACTTGCTTATCAGAGTCAGACAACAGCCGTCGGTGGCCGCAGTTCTTGAGTCGTAAGGCCCTCGCTCTTGCCGACATATCTTTGTGGGCCCAGAGCCTGGGTGTGCTCGGCGAAAATGCCCCGACCTGCTCGGCAATGGATCTCCAAGATGTATGGGGTCGACCCTTTTCCTTCTTTCCTGGCCGTCGAAGGCGGAGGGCTTTCTCAACCAAAGGTTGCGCAAACCCTCTACCTGGGTGACCTCGACGCGGTGCGTGGGCTCGTTCCATGCGAAAGTGATCGGCGAAGCGACGCGCGACAATTTCTTGGAAGTCCCAAGGCGCGAAAAAGGTATAACGAACTCTTGGAAAATTACAGCATTGTCAAACGTGTCAGATTGCATTCCTC
>JACDCK010000353.1:0-1394 GCA_013817595.1 Pyrinomonadaceae bacterium
CTGTGGCAACGTACCGCGTGACCAGCAAAGCTCAGTTCAAAGGGCAAGAGGCTGGCGGTCAATTCCGAAGCACCGTAACCCTCGTGAAGATGAAAGGGCGCTGGCAACTGGTTGCCGCGCAAACTACACGCATCGCCGGACAGTGAGGCTGTGGAAGGGTATTGTCAGGTTAACCAGCAGATGGTGCAAGACAGCGGCGGCTGCAGCATAATTAGCTGATGAATGTCTCTCCGTCGTTGTATCGTCGCCACCGGTTTCCCGCTGAGATCATCAGTCATTGTGTCTGGCTCTATTTCCGCTTCTCGCTGAGCTTCCGCGACGTTGAAGAGATGATGTCCATACGCGGAGTCTCCCTCACCTATGAGACTGTCCGAGAATGGTGCCTCAAGTTCGGTCAGACTTATGCCAACCACCTGCGTCATCGTAGTCCTCGACCAGGCGACCGGTGGCACCTCGATGAGGTGTTTCTCAAGATTAACGGGCGCGTTCATTATCTGTGGCGAGCAGTGGATCAGGATGGCGACGTTTTGGACATCCTGGTCCAGAGCCGCAGAGATAAAAAAGCAGCGAAGAAGTTCTTTCGCAAGCTCTTGAAGGGGCTGCAGTATGTGCCGCGGTTAATTATTACCGACCAACTCCGGAGCTACAGCGCGGCGAAGGCTGAGATCATGCCAAGTGTCCAGCACTGCCGGGATAAGTGGCAGAACAACCGCTGTGAGAATTCCCATCAACCGACGAGATTGCGCGAGCATGTGATGAGGAGGTTCAAGTCCGTAGGTCAGGCACAGCGCTTCCTCTCGGCCTTCGGCGTCATCGGTTCGCACTTCCGACCAGGGCGACATTTATATTCAAGGGCAGGTTATCAAGCAGTGATGAAGTCAAGATTTGCCACCTGGAGAGAGGTGAGCTGCGTTCACGTAGCAGCTTAAGGAAGACGATTGGATGACCAACGAGTGAAGGAGAATCGGCTTCTTTGTCTTTGATGTTTCTTCGTGCGGTTAACTTGACAGTACCCTCAAACAAGCTGCTGAGCTTTATCGGCAGGCAATTGAGAAAGACCCGAACTATGCCCTCGCCTATTCAGGTTTGGCTGAAACATACGTTCTCTTTTCGAGTTACGATGTTGCGCCGGCAAACGACAGCATGCCTCAGGCGAAAGCGGCGGCTCTGCGGGCCTTAGCGATTGACGATTCGCTGGCAGAAGCGCACACCGCTCTCGGATTTTATCTTTCCAATTATGAATGGGATCGGGGTGGCTCGGAAAAGGAGTATCGCCGCGCTATCGAACTCAAACCCAATTACGCGACCGCCCATCATTGGTTAGGTGCTGACCTCTCGAATATAAAACAGTTTGACGATAGTCTGGTCGAGTTGAGGCGGGCCGAGGAACTTGA
>JACDCK010000353.1:1404-2548 GCA_013817595.1 Pyrinomonadaceae bacterium
AGGTACGAATCTCGGTGACACGCTGGTCTTCGCTCGCAGGTATGATGAGGCGATTGCACAATACAAGCGCACTCTCGTTCGTAACCCAAATTTTGCTTACGCTCACCGGGCTTTGGGTTGGGCATATGGCTCAAAGGGAATGTATCCGGAAGCCATAGCCGAAACGCGCACGTCTATCGAATTGAATAATTTAGGAAAGGGATATTTGGGACTGTGGCTGGCAAGATCCGGCAAGCGCGATGAAGCACTGAAGCTGCTCAACGAGTTAAGACAGGAATCAGCCCGGAATTATGTTCAGAGCTATAATTTTGCACTTATTTACATTGGGCTTAACGATAAAGAGGAAGCATTGAACTGGCTCGAAAAGCAAATGTCGGGTCGTTCAGAAACCGCCAATACGTATGCAGTTGCCCCAGAGCTTGACGATCTGCGCTCCGAGCCGCGATTCAAGGAAATGCTGAAGCGGATGAATCTGCCGGAATGAATTTAATTGAGGATGTCTAAGGAACTCGACGCTCATACCACTCTTTCGCATTACCGCATCGTCTCCCAGCTCGTGCCGGTGGGATGGGGGAAGTCTATCTGGCGCAGGACACTTCAGAACTCGGCCGCATGGTGGCGCTCAAGATCCTCCCGGCCGAAGTTGCTGGGGACAAAGATCGCTTGCAGCGCTTTATCCAGGAAGCACGCACCGTCTCAAATCTCAATCATCCGAACATCCTCACCGTATATGAATTTGGTCAGGCCGAGTCGGGCTCCTTCATGGCCACTGAAAACGTTGACGGCGTAACGTTGCGGCAGCACCTTTCGAATCGACGTTTGAAGTTGGTCGACGTGTTGGATGTGGCGATTCAGATCGTTGCCGCATTAAATGCTGCTCACGACGCTGGAGTCACGCATCGTGATCTCAAGCCTGAGAATGTGATGGTGCGCAAGGACCACATCGTGAAGGTGCTCGACTTCGGACTCGCGAAACCGTCGGTGCCTTCCTCGAACCAGCAGATCGACTCTGAAGCCGGCACGAAAGTCCTTGTACACACTGAACCCGGGCTGGTGATGGGCACCGTCAGCTACATGTCGCCCGAGCAGTCGGTTGGCAAGGGAGTGGACCAACGCACCGATATTTGGAGTCTTGGTGTGGTGT
>JACDCK010000354.1 GCA_013817595.1 Pyrinomonadaceae bacterium
ACGCTCCATCACCCTTATCCTTTGCGCCGACTTGGCGTCATCACCTAAGGCAGGAGCCGGATGCGTTAGCAGCGCTCGTCCGGATCTGTGGAGGGGGTGATTAGTAATAGTCATTCCTACTCCGACTCAACAGTATCCGCGATCAGATCCGAGATACCGTGCTCGGGCCGCGTTCGTCCAAATACTATGTATCGCCTTACGCGCCTTACGTGGCAGCGGCTACCAAAAGTTCTTACAAGACAACGTAGAAACTACCGTCAGTGCCGAGGAAGGCGTCCGGTTTGCTATGCCCATTCAACCTCCCGGCTGTACCCTGGTTGCCCGTGAACCTGCCGTCCATTGTGTACTTCGCCCAGTTTACTTGGGCCCCATCTCTCCAAACGAGTAACACCTCACCCTTGTGATTAGCTAGAACAACAGGGTGGTTCTCGCCCTCGCCACCTGGAGGTGTGGCCACGCGCGGAGCGAAGTTGATTGCCTCGCTGTTCGAGATGGACCAGTAAACCCTGTAGCGGCTCATCCAACTAAATAGCACTTGTCCGTTGTCTTCTATGGTGAAAGAGGGACCGCTCATTGGGCAGGCTTCGAGTTCCCAGTTGTCAACGCTGACAGGAACCAAGCGGAAGCTATTTTCTGTTTTTCGACCCTTCAGGAGATAGAAGTCCCGAATGTTTTGGTAGCCGGTGCGGAACCCGACATAAAGATAACCGTCTTTGCCGACGACGGCTTCCATCCGGCAACAAGAACAGGCTCGCTTATCAGGCTGGTATTTCAGCGGCTGGTCAGCCGAGAAGGTCGCGCCATTGTCCCTTGAGGCCGCCATAAAAATCGGAGTGCTGCCAGGATTCCGGGAGTCAACAGGCATCCGTCCATCGAGCCAGAGGACAAAGACATTGCCGTCCTGATCAGCAGCGATTGTCGCTTCATCGGTGCCAGTCTCAGTGTCAAGCAAGTTACGTTCAGGCTCGAAAGTCCGTCCTCCATCGGTGCTGCGGGTGTACCAAATGCCACCGCTGCGCTGTCCCAACCAGGCCACCTGAATCGCGCCGTCTTTGCCGATGGCGATCTTGGGTCCACGCTCTCCGCCAACGGCCACGATACCCGCGCGTCGGTTGAGTTGGACCGGCGAACTAAAGGTCTTGCCTCCGTCACGCGACTGCACGTAGTAGCCGTCACTGCCCTTTCCATAGGCCAGGTGCAAGACACCCTGCTTGTCCAGCGAAACCTCAGGCACCAATCCTCCGTCAGGAGTGCGAATTACAGAAACTGGTGTGCCCCGGTCACCGACATTGGAACCATTGGAACGCGTCACCAGGCAACTCGCCGTTGCCGCGATGACAACCAGGAGCATGCTCAAAAAGAATTTCCGCCTTTTCATCTCTTCAAAACCTCCTTCAAAGTCGTGATTCCGAATGTCGCGCGCCTCATTTCTGCTGCAATGAAAGCAGCGCCACCCCGGCAATCGTCAAGTTGATAACCGAGGCCTTAATCAACCCGATGCTTTCGTTAAAAAGAGACGCGAAAGCAAATACAACCAACACACGTCGACGGATTCAAACAGACAACAATAACCAGTATCAGACCAGAAGTGAATACATCAGGCGTGTGGACAACACGCTTGCCGGTTCTCTCCCACGTAGAATATCCTTGCGCCGACGCTCTGCTCGCCGAGGCGCTAGGACCAGATCGATTAACAGTCGACAGTCGCGAACTCTGCAACGCAGGAACTAGGGTGTCCTATTAGCGTTTGCTTTCTTGTTAGCATTTCCCATGTTCATATTCGCGTGCTCGCTAGCGTTCATGTTTGCGTGCACGTTCGCGTTGCTCGTGTTCGCTGTGCCTACGTTCGAGTTCGCCGGCGTCGTCATGACATTCGCGTTGCCGGTAGTATTTGAGTTGTCCGCTGTCGTACAAGCGGCCCACAAAACTGTTACAGCGAGCAAGAGCAGGAAAGCTATAGTTCGTCGCATTGAAGTTTCTCCTATGTGCATAAAGAGATACCAATGGTTAGTGTTCGGTGGCGGAATGTAAACATGTATCGATTTATTGTTAACCAAATTCCCACTTCTTCTTCTTCCGAATCTTCGTTGACTCCGTGACTCGTCGTCGGCTCACGATCAGTGTTTGTGCGGAGACTGTACTGGCTTGCCAGTCGGCGGTTCCGCGATACCCTCCCGAATTCTTCTTTGCACCTCCTCATACACATCGGGCGGCAACACTCGGACCAGGGTCATCATCCCCATCATCGAGGCGGTCCATCCCGGTGGAAGGCCGTAGGTTTCGGGCTTGGCGACTTCCTTGTCCATGATCATGACCATGTCTTGCGGATAACCTGGCACACGTTTCTTGTCGGTCTCGCTAAGCGTGTTCTGCTGCAGGTGCGGGCTCGGCCCTACGAGATTCGACGTGTTTCTCTCCTTCTCCGTGCTGTCACCCATGCCGCGTCCCAAGCCCGGAGCCAAGTCTTCCGAAAGCGCGTGACCTTGTCGTATGACGCCCATGCCCTCTTCCATGCCCTTGCCGGTCTGTGGGCCC
>JACDCK010000355.1 GCA_013817595.1 Pyrinomonadaceae bacterium
GAAAAGAAGGATGAGTACAATCAGTAGATCAAAGGGTTGTACTAAAATACTGCGCCACCCCTTGCACGTTAGAGCTGTGGGTGCAAGGGGTACGATCATCCGAACGCTGCGAGTCCTTGGGCCAAGCAACTATTAAGCTATTACATTTAGCTAGTTATCTAGTTACGCAGAGCCGTGGTCTGTCGTATATGGATTCCGTGTAAGAACCTGTCGTCTCCTATGCCGCTCATCCCTCATCTTCATCTTCATACCCTCTGGTGGAGACTCGTAAAACAGGTGACTACGATCAAACGGCGCATCCAGCATCAGGCCCTGGAGCGTTTTCACGCGAGAGACAGCTACGTAGCTCAAACCAGTCTGAAAGTCCCTAGAGGAGAGATCTGTGACAATCACATCTTCAGTGATGCTTTGCGACTTGTGAACCGTAATGGCGTAGCATACGATCAGGGGAAACTGCGTGCGAGTGCAGAGAGTGCTTCCGATAAGGAAGTCCCTGTCTACTGGGAGGATCGGGACAATCTTCCTGCCATCGGGGGTGGTCAGGAACACTGGCCCGCTATACTTGTCAAACTCCATCATAATAACACAGGGAGGGTCCTGGACGGGGTTGGCCCCGGGTGCCCAGCCGATGTCGTAAACGGTACCGCGTGCGCCGTTGCAGAGGCCAACTGGCTGCCAAAGGTTAGACGTCAGCATCAGACGGGCGCTAATGCACATAGGGATCTGCTTCGCAAGGTTGCCTGCCTTGTCGTCAGGGGCCGCAGCCGCGCCAAGGCCGACATTCTTAGCCTTGACCTGAATGACTGGCCGGCTGAGGCGGTCGAGGTGGTAGTGGTTATATTCGTTCACCCTATCTTTCGTGGCGTATACTCGCAAGGCGTTGGCGAATCTGGCGACCTCCTGATCATCTAGCTTCGCCTGTACTCGACCGGAAAGGAGTTTCCAGGACTCGACTGACAGTTGGAGGAGCCGCAATTCCCCGAGAGCTGTGCGAAACGCCTTCTGATCGTCGCCCCGTTGCCGTTGGACAACCTTCAAGAAGACTGTTTTATCGAAGCGTCTATATGCGTTCCTGCCTTTGATCTCTACTCCCTGTACCTCTTTATCGTAATACAGCGGCTTCTGTAGCACGGGTGGTAGTTGAAAGAAATCGCCAACCAGAAGGATGTTAAGACTACCAAAGAACTCCTCATTCCTACTCGGGAACGCCTCGCGCAGGCGGTCATCGATCCAAGAAAGCTGGCGCAGTCCCAGCATGCTCTTCTCGTCGATGATCAGGTACTTGATGTCCTTCAGCTTCTTCTGGAGCTGGGCCATGTCAGTGGGCGACAGGGGCTGGAAGTCCTTGTTGATTGGGAGGTGCAGTAGGGAGTGCAAGGTGGTGCCCGATATTTGATTCCCCGCGACGCCCGTTGGCGCGGCACGCCAAACGGGTGTCCCTCTCCCCACAGCCGCGGCTTGGAGGTGCGCGGAGAGCAGGTTAATGAGGTATGACTTCCCGGTGCCACCTCCACCATCTACATGAAGTAACAACTGAGAAGATTCCTGGGTCAAAAAGTGGTCCATCACCGTATCGTACACTAGGCGCTGATCTCGATTTAGAGAGTCGCGGGCTTCCAAAGGCTGATGATCCACGTCAAGGTCAAGGCGGGTTCTCGACTTACGTTGCTTCCAGTAGTCGCCGTTGAGAATGCCATCATCAGCATACCGTCCAACGTGAGGGGTCTAATCATAATCGATGTCAATATCTCGGCGCCCGAGCATGTTGATGTCCTCTTCCTCCAGCGGACGGTCCGGAAGCATGCGGGCGAGTTCATGCCAGTCCTCGTCCGCAACAGGCTCTTCGTGGGCCTCAAGTTCGAATTCATCGTCCTCTGCCCTCAGTTCATTTGTCTCTGGTAGCCCATAATGATCGTCCGCATGGGTGTCGTGGTGCTGCTCTCTGCAAAACTTGTACGCAGCCGCGAAGCAATCGAACCGCTGCCCGTCCACAGCGAGCAAGTCCTCTGGAGAGCGATGTGGATGAGACATCATTAATTTGACACGGCAGAAGTCATTAAACTGGGGAGATGACTCCATAGACCTGTATCGAGGGAAGTAAGACAGGACCCTCTTCTTCGCCTGAGTAGCGAGTCTCCTCCACGTCTTGAGATTGTACGATTGCAGGTATTCGAGGTAGGTTATATCTTCATGTTGGTCATTCCTCTCCAGATATTTCCTGTAGCTGCCGATGGTCTCATGGACATCTTCGTCGACGCGATAAGAACGCGCATGTTGCGCTAACAGACGGCAGTCCACTGCGACCACCAACCTTGTGCCTTCTTGCAGAGGAATGTTGAGCAGCAGATGGGAAATCTCCTGCGCTGAGTAATCCCTCTCGGCAATCAGCTTATTCATAAGACGTGAGGAGAATGACAATAGGGGCTGACGGTGTGCCGTGTGCGGCAAAACCTGGTCTGCAAGCTTGCAATAAGGTTCCGTCTTCTTCTCGGATTTGCTGCAATACTTCGCAGCGTACGTAATGACCGCCTGTAG
>JACDCK010000356.1 GCA_013817595.1 Pyrinomonadaceae bacterium
ATTGGCGTGTTTCAATCCACGCCTTGCTCATGAAGCAAGGCGAACGTTGATTCTTACTTTGGTCGCGCCGGGGTGCGTCGGTTTCAATCCACGCCTTGCTCATGAAGCAAGGCGAACCCACTAACCGCTGTGCGGTACGGCGGCACTGAGTTCTGTTTCAATCCACGCCTTGCTCATGAAGCGTGACAGTTCAGGTGGCAGACCTGTAGATTAGCTTTTCTACTTTCTTCGGACGCTCATTTCGTTTTAGTAGGCCGAGCAGCCGCAGGCTCTAGCAGCGGAGGGTGGGCATGATTGTCGTTCCAGCAAAGACACTTTTGATTGTTTCCATCACATTGCGACCTTGCTTCTTCATCGTCGCAACATAACTCCGCAGCCGACACCACTCTTCCGCCCCAACGCCGGTCCGGAAGCAGCCACTGATCTTCTGCTGCACTTTCAGCATCCGCAGGTCACGCTCTGACTGGTTGTTGTCAAAGGGGACAGCGAAGTCGTGCATGAAGCGCAGGATGTCCGCTCGTTTAGCTTCCAACCGGCAGGCCAGTTTTCTCCCCGCCGCTCTGATCACAGATTCCGCTGCTGGTGGCTGCTTCGCCCGCCCTTTCTTCCGCTGCAACGTCCCATACTGCTTCGTCGCCGCTTCGATGCTCTCCTCATACTTTCGCAGGAACTCTGCCTTCCGGCACGGCGCGAGCTTTTTCCTTCCGCTCTCACGCGCATTGTCGACCGCGACTTTGATCTCAAGGAGTAACGCCTTCATCGCCACCGCCCACTGAGGCTGACTCGTCTCGATCACATAGTTCAACTCCCGCAGGATGTGCGCGTTGCACTGAGCATGACGACACTGCCGGTACTGGTCGTATGAACTAAAGCCGTCATGCACGGCCACACCCTCGTACTGCGGCAGGATGTCGATCTCCGAGATAGCCGGCGCGCCCCGCCTCTTATCATGGACCAAGAGCGTGAGTTGATCTGTCGCCGAGACATGCACCCAGTCCTGCCGCCCCGCAACGCGCAAGGAAGTCTCATCTACTCCGATGACTGCCGACTTCCGTAATCCTTCTGTGATGAGCATCATTGGTTCGACCAGTTCGCCGGCACACCCCTTCAGCAATGTCGCTAACGTGCCCGGCGAGAGAGGGCAGTTGAAGAGATCGCTCATCGCCTCGGCACACCGCTCATAAGGAAGCAGTTGATAACCCATCAAGTAGGCGGCCACGGACCTGACTCCGGCCCCGTATTGCACCGGGGCATTCACGCCCGCCGGAAACTCAGCCTTATTCTTCGCCCCGCATCTGAGGCAGACTTTCGTCTGCGCTTGATGCTCCGTGACTTCCACCCTTTGCGGCGGAAGATCATGGACTTGGCGGCGCTCGCTTCCCTGTACCTCACTTTCCCCCAGTGATGACCCACAGAAAGAACACGCCTCCGGCGCGTGGATGACAAGGCGATCCGGCTTCTCAACGAACCCTTTCGTCGCGCCGGGATGACCGACTTGACCACCCGGCTTCCTGCCGCTCTTTTCCCGTAAACTTCTCGTCCCCTTGCGCGGGTCGGTCGAAGGAGGCTTGTTGGAGTTCTGTGAGTTCTTCAGCAGGTGCGCGAGATGGGCTTCCTTCGCCAGCCGCGTGTGCGTCCTCGCTTCCTTGAGTTCTTTGTTGAGTTCCTTGACCGTCAGGTTGAGTTGGTGGACGTGCCGGACTTTGCTCGCCAGCTCCTCTTCGAGCTTGGCGATGCGCCCTCTGAACTGTTCTATCTTCTGCAGGTGCGCCGCAGTCGCTAGGGCAACGAGCTGATGCACGCGCTCGTCTTCGATTTCGATCATTTCGTAGAGCTGACGGATGGTCGCCTCGACCGCTTCGACTCCTTGATCGTAGATAACTCTGATCTCTCGCTTCCTTAACACGACACTCCCTGACTCAACCGCACTGATGATAAAATCAGCCGCAAGGTAGCGGCTGCTGATAGAAGAAGTGTCCCTTTTTCGTGCTCTTTATTTAGCCGCCCGCCCGCCCGCTCCGCTTTGCCAAGACTATGAATTACACCTTCATCATCGATGAGTTGCGTGCCGCCTCACTGTTCGATCTCTTCCGCCTGCGCGCGGCTCTGACTCTGCAACTGGAAGACCCGGCACGGATCGAGCAGGTCAGACGAAGTCTGCGCCCCGGCATGAAGATCAGCTACTTCGATGAGGCGCAGAATCGCCTCATCGAAGCGACCGTGCGAGAGTTGCATAGGACACGTCTGTTAGTGGAAAACCAACAAGACAAGAAGCTCTGGTCGATTCCCTTCGGCGCGGTCAACCTTGATGGGGTCGAGACTGAGATCAGAGGAGTCTCGGCCGAGCAGCAGGCGCTTTCGCGGAGTCGGCTGAAGGTCGGGGATGCTGTCGGTTTTCGTGATCGGCAGAACAGGGACAAGTATGGTCATGTAGTCACACTAAATCAGAAAACGGCTACGATTTTAACCAGCGATCAACAGAGGTGGAGGGTCACTTACCATTTTTTATTCCCCGTCATTGACAGCAATGAAG
>JACDCK010000132.1 GCA_013817595.1 Pyrinomonadaceae bacterium
ATCACAGACCACTACTTCCGTTACCAAGGGCCGCACTACCTCATGCAGCCAGTTTGCCTGCGTCCCCTCTTCAAACGTGACATACACCTTGCCCCGCAGCTGCTTGAGAAAGCCGCGCACTCGCTCTGCCCCAGTCTCGATCACCGATTCCATCACCACCTTGCCTGCTCCATTCAGCACCACGATCACAATACTTGCGCGATGCACGTCCATGCCAACATAATACGTTCTCATAGGGCTCTCCTTTGGTGTTTACTTGAAGTCGTAGAACAACTCCAAGCTATCACCCCTGGGGCGCCCTTTCATAATATAGAGTAGCGACCGGGTCAATGGCGGGTTGCACTCAAGAATAGTCTCACCAACAACCTTGTTCACCCACCCACTCCAGCCTTAGAATGCGGTTGCTCTAATTAAGCAAATTCAAAACAAGGTAAACCATGACTCACCCTCACCGCGAGTTCAACACTGATCGTGTTCCGCTCGGTTACCTTATTACCTTTCGCGCTTACGGTACTTGGCTCCATGGCGACTCACGTGGTTCCGTGGACCGCTTTCATAATCGCTACGGTTCGCCATTAATTCCACCAAATCGACGCTGGCGACAATACAACGAACGCGCTTTGAAGCGCTCGCCGGTCAAACTTACTGCCAGGCGACGAGCAACTATCGAAGCGGCAATTCGTGAGACGTGCAAAACTCGCCAGTGGAGATTGTGGGCCATCAATGCGAGAACAAACCATATTCATTCAGTGGTACCGCAAACCGCGATCCGGAGATAGTTCTGAATGCTTTCAAAGCCAATGCAACACGCAAAATGAAGGAGTCGGGTTGCTGGCAAAGCGGCAAAACGCCCTGGGTTAAGAATGGTAGCAAGAGGCGTCTTTGGAATGAGCAAGACCTAATGGAGGCCATTCTGTACGTTGAATATGAACAGGGAGAGCCACTAGCTTCAGTCTGAAATGTTGTCAGAATTGGAATGGATCGCGATGTATGTTGAGAGTTCCGCAGAGTTGACCCGGTCGCTCCTCGGTTCTGTAGTGCTACCACCCAGATGGTTGTGCCAACTGCACCAGTCAAGCTATTCCTCGCACTTCTCCCGTCTCCAGTGTCGGTGCTATACTGGCCGGGCTTTTTCAATCCAACACAAACTGATTCGCGATGGAGACCGAAGGATGAACTATGCCAAGTTTGCCGCCATCATTTTAGTCATCGGATGTTTCGCCACCGCCTGCGGCACCTCGGGCACACTAACAACTAATCAAAATCAGCCGTCGGCTTCACCGGCGACGGCGGCAGCCACAGCTACTCCTGATGAGTTTGCCCGTGCGCGCACGAACTTTGCGAAGAACTGCGCCGTCTGCCACGGTGAGAAAGCCGATGGCGGAAGGGTGGAGGTTGAAGGCCGAAAGCTGAAGGTCCCCAGCCTGAGAGAAGGTCACGCACTACACCATACCGACGAGAAGTTTGTAAAACAGATCTCTGAGGGCGACGATGAGATGCCGGCGTTCAAGGATAAGCTTAGTGCGGAAGAAATCAATGAGCTGGTGAGATTTATTCGGAACGAATTACAAGAAAAATGAGCTTGGTGCTTCGTGCTTTGGAACTTGAATTTTCTCTAGGTCGGATGATTGCCACGCTCATTTGTAAGGCGGCTCAAAGTACAAAGTTCTAAGCACAAAGTTCACTGGTCTGGATACGATTCACGATTTACTATTTACGAATCAGGCACGCGTAGCTCAGTTGGATAGAGCGTTTGACTTCGAATCAAAAGGTCGCAGGTTCGAGCCCTGCCGCGTGCACCATTTCTTCTCTAAGTTTCCCTGAACTTCTTTCCAACTCTTCCTTATTACGAGGTAAAGCATGAATCGATTTGAGGACACTTTTGCTCAACCATCCAAACTGGCCTTGATTGGTTTTCCTTACGACGAAAACTCATCTTTCATGAAGGGAGCGGCTGATGCTCCGCCGCAGATTCGAGCGGCCTTCCGTTCCGATGCCTCGAACTTTTGGAGCGAAGCGGGCGTGGACCTGGGTGCGGAAGGAACTTTCTTCGACGCGGGTGACGTCGAGCCGGTGGCGGGAACGAAGATGTCTTCATTAATCGAAGACTCAGTTCGAACTCTATTGACCGACAACCTTGCCCCGATCTGTTTGGGCGGAGATCATTCAATCACGTATCCGATCATTCGAGCCGTCAGCAAGAAGTACCCGGACTTGAGCATCCTGCACTTCGATGCTCATCCCGATCTCTATGATGAACTGTTGGGAAACCGACACTCGCACGCGAGCCCGTTTGCGAGAATCATGGAAGAAGGACTGGCTAAGCGACTCGTTCAGGTCGGCATCCGCGCAGTCAATGGACATCAAAGAGAGCAGGCCGAGAGATTTGGGGTGGAAATTATTGAGATGAGGCATTGGCGAGATGATCTAACCTTCGACTTCGACTCGCCTTTGTACATCTCTTTTGATATGGACGCACTCGATCCAGCTTTTGCTCCCGGCGTCTCTCACCGCGAGCCGGGCGGACTGTCTACACGACAAGCAATCGGGCTGATCCAGCGATTGAAAGCAAAGGTTATTACTGCAGACATCGTGGAATTTAATCCGCGGATGGATCCCTTTCAGACAACGGCAGTTGTTTGTGCGAAGCTTTTGAAAGAGATCGCTGCGAAGATGTTGGAATAGAGCCTTTGGAGTGCCGGCAGAGCGCAGCGGCGACGCGCTTTGGATTGGTTCCTGCTCGTCACACCAAAGCGGTGTCGCGCTGCGCTTGCCACCGCACTCCAAAATTCAAGCACTCTCAAACGAAAATGGTTTTCTTCGAGATTCGACTTTGAGCCAACGCCGAAAGCGTTACGACCCTGCCGCGACTGACCCAGCCGGCTGGCGCTGTTCTACCGGAACATAATCCCGACTTCGGTATCCCAAGTAAACCTGTCGTGGTCGCGCGATCTTTTGATCCGGATCCTCCAGCAACTCTACCCACTGCGCCAGCCACCCTGACGTCCGCGGGATGGCAAACAGCACCGGAAACATGTCCAGCGGGAAACGCATCGCCTGATAGATAATCCCGGAATAGAAGTCGACGTTGGGATACAGTTTGCGAGTCACGAAATACTCGTCTTCCAGCGCAATGCGTTCTAGCTCGAGCGCAATATCCAGCAGTGGATCTTTGCCCGTCACTTCGAAGACTTCGTAGGCCACCTGCTTGATAATTCGCGCACGCGGATCGTAATTCTTATAGACGCGATGTCCAAAGCCCATCAAACGAAACTCGCCGGCCTTCACCCGCTTCACGTATTCAGGCACCTTATCCAGCGAGCCAATCTCTTTCAGCATCCGCAGCACCATCTCGTTCGCCCCGCCGTGCAATGGTCCGTAGAGCGCCGCTGCCGCTCCACCCAACGCTGAAAAAGGATCGGTGTGTGCACTGCCAATGCTACGCATAGCATTGGTGCTGCAGTTTTGTTCGTGGTCGGCATGAAGAATGAAGAGCACACTCAGCGCGTGTTCCAGCACGGGGTTGGGTTCATACTTCAGCTCCGTGGTCTTGAACATCATGTTCAGGAAGTTGCCTTCGTAGCCCAGATCGTTATCGGGATAGGCGTACTGCATGCCGATGCGGTGGCGGAAGGCAAAAGCCGCGATGGTTGGCACCTTGGCGATGAGTCGATAGATCTGCTTAAAGCGAAGCTCTTCATTGAAAATGTCTTTAGCGTCGGGATAAAAAGTCGAAAGAGCGCCCAGCGTAGCTTCAAACATGCCCATTGGATGAGCGTTGTAGTGGAAGCCATCCATTACCTTCTTAATGTTCTCGTTTATGAAAGTGTGATAGGTGATATTACGCTTCCAGTCATTCAGCTGCGTCTCTGTAGGCAACTCACCGTTGAGCAGCAGGTAGGCGACCTCGAGATAGGTACTCTTTTCGGCGAGCTGGTCGATGGGATAACCGCGATACTCCAGGATGCCCTTGTCGCCATCGATGAACGTGATGCGGCTCTTGCAGGAAGCCGTGTTCATGAACGCCGGATCGTAGGTCATCAGGCCAAAGTCGTCCTCTGAGTCCTTGATCTGGCGGAGATCCATCGCCTTTATCGTGCCGTTCTCGATCGGTAGGTCATACTGCTTTCCAGTGCGATTGTCCGTAATGCTCAAAGTGTTGGCACCCATCATCGTTTCTCCTAACCGGTTGACCTTTTCCAGGATTGGAAGAGCAGAGTAACGCCGAGGCACTCCACTAATCAAACTCCGATGAATCATTCGACGAAACCTGCGAGCAAACGATTCCAAACCTCCGTAGCCTGCCCTACCACCGAAAGGTGTCAGCCGTTTTTCTAGCCAGCGAAAGACGCTACGCTGGAGCGGGGGCGCGCTACGCTTTGCCCACCTTCCCAACCTGCAAATTTCAATGAGCTTGAGTTGTTAATTCAGAGTTGAGTGGCTGTGCGGCTTGAGCGGGGCGCGATCCGCGTTGCCCCCTTCCTTATAGGCACCCACTACGAATACACTAGTTAAAACCGTTTATGAAACCAGAATCCACTTTGGCTACGGCTCTGCCGTCCGAGATCGTCGAGTGTCTGAAGCGCGCTCTGGCGGAAGACATCGGACCAGGCGATGTCACAACCAACAGCATTGTGCCTGTCGGTGCCATCCTGCGAGGGAGGATCCTGGCAAAAGATGCTGGCGTCGTTGCCGGGCTCGATCTCGCACAAGCTGTGTTCCTCCTGCTCGAGGACCAGATTGGCTTCATCCCAAGTGTGGCCGAGGGAGCGCAAGTTACCAGCGGCACGGTCTTGGCAAGTATCTCAGGCTCCGCGCGGGCATTGTTAACTGGCGAGCGAACGGCACTTAACTTTCTCGGGCGCATGTCAGGAATCGCCACGCTCACTCGCCAGTTTGTTGATCAGGTTTCCGGAACAGGGACAAGAATTCTCGATACGCGCAAGACGGCGCCCGGACTCAGGGCAATTGACAAACTTGCGGTGCGGCGTGGTGGTGGTGAAAACCATCGAATGGGATTGTTCGATATGGTTTTAATCAAGGACAATCATATCGACTTAGCCGGATCTGTCGCGGCGGCTGTTGCACGCGTGCGTGCTGCTACCACACCAAGCGAACTGCCCGCTTGGGGACCCCGGTCTGGAAACAGTCTCGAGATCGAAGTCGAGGCACGCACGTTAGGACATGTGAAGGAAGCTTTGGACTTGGGAGTTGAACGCATCCTGCTCGACAACATGACGCCGGAAGTGGTGCGTGAAGCGGTTGCTTTGAACGGCGGACGTGCAAAATTGGAAGCCTCCGGAAATGTCACGCTCGAGAACGTCCGCCAGATTGCCGAAACCGGCGTAGACTATATTTCGGTGGGGTCGTTGACGCATTCTGCCAGGGTGTTTGACGTGAGCTTGAAGTGGGTTGCGTGAAAGTTATGGCGTGGTAGGACGATGGCGATGCCGCACAACGTCAGAACCGAGTAGCTTTGCTCGTCTGCGACAAGCAGATAACGAGATGAAACTTGCCAATGGCAAAAAATAAGGGCTTTTTGGACATGTTTCTAAGAAGGAGCGGTAGCGACCGGGTTGCTTTGGTCTTGCTCAGCGGGGGTAATGTGAATTCTTCGTGCTTGACTGACAGTGGCATTAGACCCGGTCGCAGACGAGCAAGGCTACTCGGTTCTGACTGGCCAACTGGATGTGCAAACACCGGAAAACCATTGACCGAAAATAATCAACTAAACAGACATGATAGCTACACTAGGTAAAGAAACTTCCGCGGAGCAAATTTACAATCAGCTAAAGGCGATGCTTGCTGATGTAGTCCCGGACTTTGAGCTGCGGATGAAGTCGGAGATTGCGGCAAAAATCAATCAGGTGAAGGCCGAAAAGAACGCCGTTATCCTAGGTCATAACTACATGGAGCCGGCGCTCTTCTACTCGATTCCCGATTACGTTGGCGATTCCCTGGACCTGGCGCGGCGAGCAGCGCAGACCGATAAGGACATCATCGTCTTCTGTGGCGTCAAGTTCATGGCCGAAACTGCGAAACTTCTTAACCCCACCAAGACGGTTCTAATTCCGTCTGAGAAAGCCGGCTGCTCGCTGGCCGCCAGTATCACCGGCGAAGACGTACGCGAGCTACGACGGCGTTTCCCGGGAGTTCCGGTGGTCACGTACGTGAACACTTACGCCGATGTGAAAGCTGAATCAGATATTTGTTGCACATCCTCGAACGCCGTGGCGGTGGTCGAATCGCTAAATACGGACATGGTGATTTTCCTGCCTGACGAGTACCTGGCGAAGAATGTGGCCCGCGAAACCGGCCGCCACATTATCTTCCCGACCGCTGATCCGCGAAAGGCTGCGGAGGGAGAACTTGACTACCAGATGATCGGATGGCCCGGCCGCTGTGAAGTGCACGACAAATTCACGGTAGAGGACATTGCCAACGTCAGGAAGCAGTTTCCAGACGTAGTGATACTGGCCCACCCTGAGTGCAGCCCGGAAGTAGTTGCCGCTTCCGATTATTCGGGCAGCACGAACGCGATGATCCGGTATGTCGAACAAACCCAAGCGCCTCGTTATCTCTTGCTGACTGAATGTTCGATGGGAGAGAACGTCGCGGCCGCGAATCCCGACAAAGAGATGCTTCGCTTATGCAGCGTCAGATGTCCACACATGAACCAGATCACCTTGGAAGACACGCTGGAGTCACTGGAAAAGAATCAATACGTAATCGAGATTCCGGAAGAAATCCGCGTTCGAGCCGCTCGGGCCGTCGAAAGAATGATCGCAATCGGGTGAGAGGTTCGGTTCCCTTACGCCGAAGGCGTTCGCCAATTCCGGCCCAGGGTTCATACCCTGGGACAGGGCGTTGAGAAGAAGTCAAAACGCCGAAGGTGTTCGCGAATAACATTGGAATTGAAGCAACTTTGCCGACTCTTTCAGAGTTAAGAAGAATTCACTGTCTTCCCCAGGGTGCTACTCTACCACCCCACGCGGGCTGCCCGCTCGGGGACCCCGGCCTGGGCTGGAATTGGCGAACGCCGTTGGCGTAAATCACCCCGCGCGAAGGATCCATTGGCAGAAACTGAAGTCTTGATCATTGGCTGCGGCATTGCCGGAGCAACCGCAGCTTTGCAATTAGCGCGCAATCCCGGGCGCCAAATCACCGTCATTACGCGTGCCGCTGATCCTCACGAATCAAACACTCGATATGCGCAGGGTGGAATTATCGGTCGAGGTGTGGATGACGACCCCGAAATTCTTCTGGCGGACATCCTGGCAGCCGGCGCCGGCGTGAGTTCACCTTACGCAGCCCGCATACTCGCCGAGGAAGGACCGACGATCCTCCACGACGTCCTGGAGAAAGCTGCGGGCGTTAAGTTTGACAGCGACTCAAGCGGGCAACCGCTCTGGGGGAATGAAGCCGCTCATTCACGCCGCCGCATTCTGCACGTGGGCGATGGCACCGGGGCCGCCATCATGAGCGGTTTAATTAGTGCTCTGCGCAGCTGCCCAAACATCACGATCGAATCGAACATCACCGCGGTCGATCTGATCACCTTTCCTCATCACTCCCGCGATCCACTCGACAATTATCGGCCTATCGCCTGCCACGGCGCTTACATGTTTAACCGACCCGAGCACACGGTCCATCGCTACCTCGCCGCGGCAACTGTGCTGGCGACCGGCGGCCTGGGCCGCATTTATCGCAACACTACCAACCCCACGGGTGCGCGCGGCGACGGGTTAGCCATGGCCCACCGCGCCGGCGCCAGGATTGTTAATGCCGAATATGTGCAGTTTCATCCCACGGCGCTGGCCGCGCCCGGTGCCGAAGGTTTGTTGATTAGTGAAGCTGTGCGAGGCGAAGGCGGAATTCTGTTGACCCCGGATGGGCGCCAGTTCATGACTGAGTACTCGCCCGAGTGGAAGGATCTTGCGCCGCGCGACGTAGTGGCTCGGGCCATACATCACGAGATGGAGACGCACGACTACTCCTATGTGCTGCTCGACATCGCATCGCGGATGCCTGCCGGCGCCATTCGCAATCGCTTTCCCAACATCTACGCTCAGTGTCTAAAGGCCGGCATAGACATCACGCAGGAACCAATACCCGTCGTGCCGGCCGCACATTACTTCTGCGGCGGTGTGCTGGTTGATGAATGGGGGCGCTCGAGCATCGATAACCTCTATGCAGTCGGAGAAATCAGTTGCGCGGGAGTGCACGGCGCCAATCGCCTGGCCTCAACCTCTCTGCTCGAAGGCTTGGTGTGGGGAAACCGCGCGGCCAGGCATGTCGAGGAAACTCTCAGCACGCCACGCGGGCTGCCCGCGTGGGGCCCCCGCCTGAGCCAGGCGCCGGCTAAGAAACGACCTGGGTTCGCCGACGTCCCCCCGTGGGATGAGAGTGGGTTGTTTGCCGAGCCCGATCCGGCGTTGATTCAGGGCGACATGCAGACGATCCAAAACATCATGTGGCACTACG
>JACDCK010000133.1 GCA_013817595.1 Pyrinomonadaceae bacterium
ACTCGGGACAGTGTAAGAGCCCTCTTCGTTAGTTTCGGTGTTCACGATGATGTTCGTCCCGACGTTGGTGACGGTGATCATTGCCTTGGGCACCAACCCACCCGAAGCATCTTTCACCTCGCCCGTGATCGTCGCCGTCTCTTGCTGCGCTGGCGTAGCAAGCGGGCAAGCGAATAACAACACGAAAAAGATAAAGCTGCTGATGCAACGTGACAATGGCCTGAACATATCCTTCCTCCTTTGGGTTCGTTGGAACCTACACTCAGCCTCAGATGAGGTGAGGATCATCGGGCATTCTACAACGTTAGGGTAAGTTGAATCGGCTACCAACCTAGTAACAGAGTCACGGCCAGCAACCGGCGAAACAGCTTGAATAGAACTTGCGCGACGACTCCTTCGGCCAGCGTTCGATGACGACTTTCTTTTCCGTATAGAACTCGATCCCGTCGCGTCCCTGATTATGCACCACGCCGTCGTCAGAATTTGAACTTCAGCGCGAATTGCATCACACGCGGGTCGCCCGCGAGGGATGTGATTACGCCTCTGGAGGTGCTAGAGATATTTCGTTCAGGAAGCCCGAACTGAGGCGTATTGAACATATTGAACATCTCCCAGCGAAGTTCTAAGCCGCGCCCTTCACCGAAGTAGTTAAATGTTCGAGCCAGAGCAAAGTCAAAATTAACGATGCCGGGTCCGCGCAAGGTGTTGCGACCGCAGGTTCCTAACCGGTTCTGGGGAGCCGGCTGGGCATACGCGGTGGTATCAAACCAGCGATCTATGCTGCGTTCGCTTTCGGGCAAAGTGCCATCGCGGAGACAATCGGCCCAGGCACTCACCAAACCACCACTGCCAAGTGGCCCACCGATAGCGTTGTCGTTACTGCCTGCGCGGACGGTGAAGGGTCGGCCAGTCCGAATACCACTCGTGCCGCTGATACGCCACCCACCTAGAATGTGGGAGACCGCACCTTCATTAAGATAACTGCGACCTCGGCCCAAGGGCAGTTCATAGATGTAGCTGGTCGCCAGGCGATGCCGGACGTCAAAGTCGCTGGGCCCGCGCCGCTCTCCCCGGTTGTACGAGTTTTGTGTAAAACTCCCTGTGCCACCAGCGGCAAGGTGCTCCTGCGATTCATCAATAGATTTCGAGAAGGTATACGCGGCACGGAAGGACAACCCCCGACTAAACCGCTTCTCGAGCGTCAACTCTCCTCCGTGATAATTGGAGTTGCCCCCATTATCGCGATACTCGATTGGGCCCAGGTTCGGGTAGGGAATGATCCCTGTCCCAACGCCATTGGCATTGAAGGTTTGCTGGTTCAGGTTGCGCAACGTGGAAAGGTGTGTGCCTTTGGTTCCAACGTAGTCAAGGGTCGCCACCATATTTCCGGGGAGCAGACGCTGAATCCCAACGTTCCACTGGTCTATACTGGGATCAACCGAGTCAGGGTTTACTGCACGGAGACGAACAGTGGCGGGATTAACTGCGCTCGGATCGAGAGAGAGGTTGAAACCGGTCTGGAGCCGGATGTTGTTGGCCGTCTGGCTATTGCTGGCAGCGGACACCGTGTTGTTGACTAAAAAGGGGAGATTAAGCGCCAACTGATCTTCACTGCCCGCGCGCTCAAACAACATATAGAACCGGCCATAGCCTGCCCGCACGACGGTTTCCGGCGTGAGTTGATAGGCCAGGCCAACTCGCGGCGCGAAGTTATTCTTATCTGGCTTGACCAGACCTCTGCCAAATTTGGAGTTTGCAGGAGTGAACTTCTGACCCGTTAGTGGGTCTAAGTTCGTCATGCGATCCGCGCCCTCATACGGCCAAGTTGCGTAATCGTAACGGAGTCCGAGATTAAGTGTGAGCTGCGGAGTGACTTTCCAGTCGTCCTGGAAAAAAGTCGAGTACATTTTCAGCCGCGTGTCCACCACCGTCAAATTAGTAAGTTGAGCTCCACTAGGATATCCGAGCAGGAAGTCGGCCAAGCCGATGCCGGTGCGATTCCCGTCGAAGATAAATGTCCCTCTCAATCCCGGTACGTCCAGATAGATGTTCCGCATGGGTCCTCGCACGTCAGCCCCAACCTTTATTTGATGAGCACCGTGGGAGATGCTGACCGTGTCTGCCCACTGGAATTGGTTGGTGGCTTGCGACTTGGGCAAAAAGTCCGGCGAGCCCAGCCGATCAAATCCTGATTGGCCTCCCGGTGTAAAAGTTCCTCCGCGCGCCGAAATGCCGAGGCCTGTGATTCCACCACTATAAACTGGAGAATCTTGCACGCCCTTAAATCCAAACTCCGCGAGTGTGTTGAGGCCAAAAGGATCTTGCGTGGCAATTGAGTTATTCCGTCCCCAGCCAAAACGAAACTCATTAATCATGCGTGCGCTAATAGTCCGGGTCCAGCCGATAGCGGCAGACTGGCCTTGCATAAACAGCCGGCCGTTGGCTGAGGAGCCGGTCCCATCAATGATTCCGCCGAAGATGCCGGGCAGATAGCGGAAGCGATCTGAAAAGGTGTAACGAACAAAGATGCTATTATTGGAATTTGCCTGCCAATCTACTCGTGCCGTGTAGCTGTCGGTATCATCAATAATCCCCGGTGCACGGACGAAGTTACTCAGGTTAAGCGGCCCTGAGCCTGGAATAATATTGGCCGCCGGCACAAGACCAAGGACCCTTTGGGCCAGAGGGTCCAGACAAGCCGCAGGGATTTGGTTATTTATGAATGATCCATTCGCATTGAAGGCCGAGGGGACCTTCGCACGGCAGTCACCAACTCGGTCAAACATTGTGGCATAACCGCCAGATATCCGGTTGGCAGCCGCGGCGGCACTGGAAAAATCGCCCCGGATTTCGTTTGGCAGGGGCACATTGCCCAGCCGTGTTACGCCTTTGCGAATGCGCGTCCCTTCATAGTTAAAGAAGAAAAAGGCTTTGTTCTTGCCGCTGTAAGTTGCCGGGCCGCCTTCGCCAAAGCGCGGTAGATAAATGGGTCCGCCGATGTTACCTCCAAACTGGTTCTGAACGTGCGGAGGCCTCGGGCGTCCGGCCCGGTTCAAGAAGAAGTTGTTCGCGTCAAAGACGCGATTGCGAAGGAAGTCATAGACCGTTCCGTGAAATTCGTTGCCGCCGCTTTTGGTAGTGACACTAATGAGCGAGCCGGGGCTGCGACCATTTTCCGCTGAATAAGGATTGGTGCTTACCTTAAACTCGTGAATCGAATCCACAGACGGCCGAGCCACTTGCGTGGTCAGTTCCTGCACGTTCTCCGAGATCGAGTTGTTATCGACACCATCGAGGACAAAATTATTCTGCAATGAGCGAACGCCATGTACATTGGCGCCGCCAGTGCGCCCATTAGCAGTGCCGCCTCCCTCTTCGGTGTAACGGTCTGCCTGAACCCCCGGAACCCCAGCGATAAGGTCATCCCAGTTGCGCCCGCTCAGAGGCAGGTCAGAGATCATCCGGCTCTCTATTACTCCGCCAGTGGTAGCTTCCTGCGTTGTCAACAACGAAGGAGCCATGGCCACAAGGACCGCCTCAGTCACTGCGCCGACTTCGAGGGAGAAATCAATTCGCGCCTTCTGGCCAACTTCCAGATTTACATTCTCGTGGACTGCTTTCTTGAAACCTTGGAGTTCTACCTCCAGAATGTAGGCCGCGCCGGGCAAGCTAGCAAAGGTGTAGTAGCCTGAAGCATCGGTGGTGGTCGAGCTTTCGCCGTTGGTCGCCTTATTCTTCGCCGTCACTGCTGCGTTAGCGACCGCCGCACCTGCCGGGTCTGTGACGAGTCCGGTGAGACTGGCGGTGTTAACCTGTGCCGACCCTGGAACGGCTAGGCTCACATAAAGAAGCAGCAAGCAGAAAATCATTCGTGGGGTTTTCATCTTCTCTCCTTATGGCTTGATGGTGGGATATTCGACCAAAGAGTATCTCCACTGGTGAGATTACCTATTTAATGTAATCTTGCAGGGACAAACTGAAGCTTATTGCACCCCGTCAGCCTCTTCAGTCAACTAGCGCGGACCTCACATGAATTTGTGGGCGATTAAATTGGCTGAGCCCCTCGGGACCGTTGTCTTTTTTTGGGGACCGCCGACAGTCGGTGTTTTTTTATTTCCGAACAACGCTCCAGGAATGACCTGTTTAGGCTCACTACTAGGACAATTCAAAGAGATTAGTTCCAGAATCAGGGCTGCCGATAAATTAGATCTGTTGTTGATCCCCTCTGGTAGCCCACTTAGGTGTGCCAACTCTAGTGCCAGCGTGTTACGCGGGCATAGCCGCAGAATTAAATGAACCTTACGAACAGTTTGAGTAGATTCCGAGACACGAGTCAGCCATGTATTTCAGAACGATTTCAGACCGATGATAGCACACATTTATTTGGGCAGGGGAAGATTTTGAGACGGCCTGGATCTGCTTATTACAACTCCGAGAGCAGCGAAAATGATGACTGCGGACCCCCTGGTCTCTCCAGAACTGCGGCTTGTAATCATTATTGAATTGCCGTACCTTAAGCGCCAACACATAGGTCATGTCCGAGCGGATAAAATACGACGATGAAGTCCGCACATTGTGATTCTACCTAACCCCCACTGTAGATGAAAACCACTCTAGACTCTTTCAGTCTTAGGCTACTTCTTTTGACCTTCGTTTGTATATCGTCGACCCGTGCGACTACGCAAAACATCTCTCAGCTTCCTAAACCGCTCGCTGCTGAAGCTTTTAACCTGACGGAAGACATGGAAGTTGGTCTTGAGATCGAGGCTCGCTCTCCAGGCACGGCCTGGGTTCGCAAAGGCGCTGAAGCATCTGCGCTTTTGATTTCAGTTGATGGGAAGTACAACCAGGATTTGCTCCTTTGGGCTGGCGATGAATTCTTCAACTATCGCGTCATGCTCGGACGCCTCAGCAGGGGGAGGCACACAGTCTCAGTGGCGCGCAATCCGAAGCGTTCGGCCGCTGGAGCGCCTCGTGTTGAGATCAAGTCGCTGCGCCCGCTCCTGTTCGCGGTCTCGCGCGACGCAGACAATGCTAATGAAGAACAGTTGGCTCTGGCCCACTCACCTTTTCTTTACGCTCGCGCCAATACGATTGACCGTTTCACAGACATTCCGCTGCTAATGTACTACGAAATTCTACGCGAAGCCGGGGGAGTTCTGATCGTGCGCTATACCGTAATTTTCACGAACGAAGATGGTGGCACCGAGACCGCTGCTTTGATGGCGCGCTGGGGTCGGACAACGGATATCGAATGGGTCTATCAGATTCGCGCGCATGGTGGAAAAATTATGGAGGAGACCTATCAGGGAGTTGAGCACGAGACAAAGTTTTTCACTGGTTCCCGCGCGAATGGAGGCCATCCGCTCCTCGCCGTGGCCTCAGATAACAACAACTTCTCAGACCTGGCGTGCTCGGCTGTTCGTTTCGCACCTTTGCCCATCCGCGCTCGTCTTGAGAAAGCAACACGCGAGAGCGTCATGGATATGTATCCGCAAAGCTACCGCGTAATGACTGAAGAGCTTCTTCGAGAGAAGCGGATCAGCGACGCACCAGCCGATGTCAACACCATCGCCGACCCGCGCGAGTATCTCTACATTGAAGCCAACTCGGAGCAAGATGGAGCGGCGCTCGCCTTTGATGTGAAGATTACCGGCCAGCCCAAAATCTTTGCTTCGGATATGGGCGACCCACGATTGCGCATAGACCGGAGCGGCTATTTTCGGACGGCTGTACGTTTCGCCAAGGGCATTTCGCCCGCGATGATTGAGACCATCACGGTGCGGTGTCATGCCAGCCAAAAACCTGCCCGCGAAAGACGCTGCAAGCATCTCAAAGTGGTGCGCGCACTTGTGCTCGACAAAAACTACGTGCCGCGCCCGCTCCTCCTGCACACACAGCCCGAGTCGTCGCTTACGGCGGGTGAAACAAAGGTTTTCAAACTCGACCAATCTAAACCATAAACTAGCGGCCTGCTCTGATTTTGACATAAATGGGGTTAGTCAGGGCGAGCACAGCCTTGGTTCCATCACGAACCTCAAGGCGGAAATAGGAGTCTTGCTGGCATTCAATCTCGATCATTTGCGGTTGCACATCTGTCTTAGCGAGAAACTTCCGAACGACCTGGCCGTTCGAAATTAGTGAGATCGTCGCGTCGGCCGGCGCAGTCTCGGCGTTAATAAAAAGGCGGATCGTGGCAGCTCCGCTCAAGCGCATCTCATCGCCGATGCCCAAACGCGAACGTCGTTTGCCTGATGTTGCCTCAAAAGTGACGACAGGTCGCTTCGGTTGGCTCGTCAAGTAAACGCGCCCCTGGCGAATAGCGCTTAATAAGCTGGTTTGTGACAAATCCTTCGTCCCTACACGTGTTGCCGGCTGGCCGATGGGGTTGGCCGGACGATGCGAGTCGCTGGAAGCTATGGCGGTGATGCGTCTCCCGTCCTGCAAAACCCTATCCCACATCGTTAGCGCCAACTCATCGGTTTGGTCCCACGCACCATTCCATACTTCAATTGCATCAAAGTCGCGCACCGCATCGGCGTAGCTCCAAGCGCAACCACCACACAACGCGAATGGATGATTAATTGAGATGAGCGCGCCCGCACGGTGCGCCTGCGCGGCGATGTTCGAGATGCGTGGGGCGTCACCTGGACGAGCGCGAAAGTCAATCCACGTTCCTGAAGGCAGACCCCACGCGTTAGCATGACCACCGTAACTGGTAATCTCCTCGCCGCGCAGCACCAGTGGTTGCCGCGCACCCCTGAATGAGCGATCAATCTCCGGGTGGTGGCTCGCTGTATTATGATCCGTGATGGAGATGAAAGCTAAACCGGCATTGCGCGCACTGGAGATTAACTCTGCGATAGTCCAGTCACCGTCACTATGGACAGTGTGCATGTGAAGATCGCCACTCCACCAACGAACTGATTGCCCGGTTCGTTTCCGATGAAGAGGCGAAGTGATGGGCGGGCCGTTCTGCGCTGCCAATACTGTTGCCGAATTGTTCGTTGATATTTCCGTCTTGCCGGGTACTGAGGTAGGACTCGGCGACATCTTGCCCTCTGTTTCGATTTGGACCTTCAGAGAAACATCGACGCCTGCCGGCGCAACCTGGTAAAGACCAAGAATGATGCGCCATGTGCCGGCGGGCATGGCTCCCGGAAGATAACCGGGCGTTGCCGCAGCCCTGGAAATGAAGAACTCGGAGCGACGCCCGCCGCTCCAACCGCGAAAGCCTCGCGGATCCGGCTCGGACCCGGTAGACCGTGCATCGAAAAGTCCGATGTCAATCGTGTTAGCCCCATTCGCGCGTGCATATTGGTAACTAATGCCGATCCGAACGGTGCGTGGCGGCACATCGAAAGGAATATATGCGTAACGACTATCACTCGCGCCGGGCCGGTTAATATGAATGCTCCGCTCAACCGCCGGAGCCTGCATGTTCTTTGAACCCGGAGCGACGGTAGCCACGTACGGCGCGGTAACTCCGTGAACAAAACAGATCACGGCAAAGGTAATCACGCGTGTTGCCGTCAGCATAGTCCTCCTCTATCTCGAAACTCATGTTTACTTTTTCTCTCTAGGAGATGACATTGAAGGAGGTCTATTGTCTCGGCCCCAGGTGGAAGGCGCTGCGCCCATGCGGAGCACAAGCCGCCCGCCGGCCGAAATCTCTTCGTGCTTCACCCAGGCACGATCAAGCGCGCGGCCATTGAGCGTCACGGACTGGACATATAAATTCGTTTCCGAAGTCTGTGATGCTTCGATGGCGAAGGTGCGTCCTCCGCCAAGATTGATAGTTGAGCGGGGAAACAGCGGACTGCAAATGTAGTAGTAAGGTTGTCCGGCATTTGGGTATAGCCCGAGCGCTCCCCACACGTACCACGAAGACATCGCTCCACTGTCATCGTTGCCGGGCAGCCCGCCGCGCCCGGTCATATATTCGCTGGCCAGAATCCGCCGCACACGCTCCTGCGTCCGATCCGGTCGTCCGGCATGAATGTACAGAAATGCTGCAAGGAAGTCCGGCTCGTTGTTGTGATTATAGAGTCCACTGTTGAAAGTCGGATCACGTGTCGGAGAATTGGCGAAGAATGCATCGAGCCACATGATAAACGCGTCGTCGCCCCCTAGCTTGTTAATTAGTCCCTGCGCGTCATGAGGAACGTAGGTCCCGTATATGTAGCCACTTCCTTCGTAGAACGGTGCGTCCCAGTAGCTGTAGTCTTTGTCTGGATAGAAATGCGCCGCCTCAAAGGGCGCGAGCCAGCGTCCGTCTGCGTAGCGCGGACGGGCCGAGCGCGTTTCCTCGCTCCACACGTTCATCCAGTTTTTCGAGCGTTCCAGATACTTGCGACTGTCGGCTGTGTGTCCAAGAGCTTGCGCCACTTGCGCGATACAGAAATCGTCATAGGCATATTCGACTGTGCGCGAGGTGGAGCGCGGATAATTCATACTTACATAGCCCAGAC
>JACDCK010000134.1 GCA_013817595.1 Pyrinomonadaceae bacterium
CATCTCACCATCTGCAATATCGCGTCGCACCTCCGCGGCGAAGGCTCCACCGTCTAACGCTGCATCGAAACGCGCGCGGTCCAATCCGAGTTCGGATGCATATTTTTTCAGCGAAGGAACGTCCAGAGCGTCCTGCCGTTTGAAGAGTAGCGTGGCATATTCAAAGAACCTGCCCTGCGCATGCGCCGCATTTGCCGCTTCGGCAGCTTTGCGCGCCTTAACATGCATCGGCAGCGGAAAATCGCGTACTACGAACCTCACCTTGTTGCCGTAGGATTTCAGGACCTCTTCCAGCACTGGATGCATCGCTGCGCAGGAAGGGCATTGGAAGTCGGTAAACTCGACGATGGTAACCGGCGCGGTTGCCACACCGCGACTTGGATCATCGTCGGTGCTGATCGCCTGAGTCGACGGCTGCGGTTCAGAAATCAGCAAGCGTACCTGGGCTCCCTGGCGAAGTTTTTCAGACATCGTACGCTCTAGTTGTTGCCGGCTCTGCTCCTGCAAGTACTCCGCAAGCTGGTTACGAACCGAGTTTAGATTTCCACCAATTCGGATTTTGTTTTCAGCATAGAACTTCGCGACTTCAGCTTCGGTAGGCGGGTGTGACTTCTCGCTGATCTCAGTGCGCACGATCTCCTCGGGTGGAACATTCCGGCGGTTGGCCTCCGCAATCAACAGCAGATCGCTTATAGTTCTCTCCAGAGCCTCACTCTGAATTTCATAACCACTAAGCCGCATTTTGTAGAGTGCCGGCTTGAGTCTCTCGATGACGACGCCGGCTGTAATCGGCTTACCACTGACCGTAGCCAGTACCGCGGCCGGGTTAAGGTTAGGCGAGTTGATATCCACGCCCATTATGACCGGATTGGCAGTACGGAGGCGGCGCACAAACTCTTCTGAGACTTTTGCTTCCGGGGTGGCCCGCAACAAAGAGATCACCTGTGGGCGAAGGCTGGCCTCGTCAGTTTCTTCCATCTGATCGCGGTTATCGTCAATGAACTTCTTGATCTCGGCTTCCGTAGGGTTGGGTACAAGCTTGCTAACCTCCAGGTTGTACAACTGCTGCGATGTGACCTTGCGTTTCTTAGCTTCGCTTTCGAGCAACTCCGTGTTGATTTGAAGATCCAGCACGCGCCGTCTCGTATCGGCGATTCTTTCCTCGAGACTCTCAACTTCTTCTCTCACCCTGGGATCGATGTCTGCCGTCGTAATGGTCTGTCCGTTAACAATTGCCAGCGGTACGGGAGCCCTAGGCTCACTGGGAGGTAAGGGCCGGTTTACCGGTTCCGGGCTGGGCTGTGGCGCCACAGCCTTAGCAGGCGGCCGAGCAGTCGCTTTTCGGCGTGGAGTCTGCCCCCCGATACTCGCGGAGATAAAGAGTGCCACACCTGTGACAAAGAAGTATTTTGAAAAGTTCATGAAGACGCTGTATTCGCTGTGGCGGTAAGAGTGCAAACAGAGGAGCGACGTTGCTTCCAATGAAACCAACGCCGCTCAGAGATGAGAGAAGGCTGCCCTGATTACCGGTAACGTATGATGCTTCGTCTCCGCGGCTTCACGGGAGTGCGCACGGAGAGCAGATTCCTATGGCGGCCATTGACAATGAAAGCAAGTCCCTGGTGCGTGATTCCCAGCAATCGCGCTGCGCGTGTGACGCTCCCTCCGGATGACTCGAGAGCTCGCCTGATGAGTTCGCCTTCGTAATTAAGCACCAACTCTTCTAGTGATCCCTCCGGCCCGGAATTCGGGAATGCGGAGGTCACGGCTGCGTGTCCCTTGGCTGAGCCGTTCCCGTTTGTCTGATGATTAACTGGAACCTCAACGATGGGCTGGGCCAGCGGTACCACCATCAATCGCCGGGCGCATTCTCCCAGCCGCACCTTAATTTCAGGATACTGAGATTCAGCCAGCAGCGATTCTGCCATTCGATAGTAAGAGCACAGTTCATTATGCGGTAGATGATTGCCTAACTCCTCGCCAATAGTTAGCGCCGCGATTCCGGCACTCTCTGGATCACCAGCGCGATGCGCGACCTCAATTGCTCTCTGGAGGTCCGCACCTGCCTGCTCGCAATGGCTCAGCCGCGCCAAAGCGGTTCCCAGAGTGTTGAGCGCCTCTGCGAGCAGAGAGCTTTCGTCACCTTCTTCCAACGCCCTGACCGCAGCCTGCGCAGCTGTCTCCGCATCGCGGAAGCGATCCTCAGCCAGAAACGCGCGGGCGCGGGTGTCATCGGCCTGAGCAACGGTCCCTTTGTCTTTCAGACCTTCTGCGATGGAGCGGGCTCGATCTAAATGCTCGTGCGCTTCCGTGAAATGACCAATGTTCGCGAATAGGAATCCTAGGTTATTCTCGACAGCAGCCAGGAAGCGTTTGTGGCCTGCCTGTTCAAAATGAAAACTTGCGGCTGCGTATTCAACAAGTGCCCGGTCAATATAATCTTCTCGACGCCCAGCCCGACCGAGATCCTTGAGCACCGTCGCAAACTCATTGTGAAACTTGCCCCTTAACGCGTGGTTGGTGCTAGCCTCGAGCAGCGGCGCAGATTCCTGAAGAAGGCGTAGAGCGTCTTTAGGTCGATTCGATACCTGTTCAAGAATGGCCTTATTCAGAATAGCTCGCAGTCTCTGCTCGCTTTCAAGATCGCCGAGTCGAATTAGAGCATCGTCAAGCGTTACACGCGCTTCATCAATAGCTCCCTCGCGCCAGTAACAGATCCCAAGATCGACGCGAGCTTCAGCAACTTGCTCTTGCAAATTAAGTCCTTCAAAGATCGTGGCGGCTTCGCTGATTAAGTCCTTCGCTATCTCCTGCGCTCCCGCGATCTGGCGAGCACTGCCGATCCAACCGGATAGAACGCCTGCGCGCAAAAGCACCTCAGCCCGGGCAGTGTCGTCCAAACCATCAAGCCGGGGCCGATCGCCCACCCGCTTCCAGAATTCGCCCATCGTCCTACAAGCCGTTTCAAAATCGCCTGCCTCCTCTTGTAGTTTTGCCAGCTGGCAGAGCTGGCGTGCCCGCTCCGCCAGGCTTGCGATGAGATCATCCTTTTTCGGCGAAATGGCTCTTTCTATTTGCATGAGAGATCGTCCTTTTTTGTGGTTAGCAAGATGCCTTGCAAGCGGTTTGCAAGGGGGTTATCATACGAGTCACTAAACATATTCAGTTGGCCTCTCCCAATCTTCGTGCCAACTGATCTTTACCAGTTGATACCAACTCAAGGAGACCGAAATGAGAAATCTGAAATCCATTTGTGCAGCGGTTATTCTCGGCCTAGCGCTTAGCATTCCCGCTAATGGAGGAAACATCCATACTCCGGGATTCATTAATCCGCCGCCGCCGCCGCCACCGCTAGCGTTAAATTCAACAGGCAGCATCGGCACCGTGGGCGTAACGTGGGCGGCCTCTAAGGACACAAGCACACCAGACTTTGTAGCCGTATTGTGGGCCCTGCTTTCGCTGTTCTAAGAACCCAGAAAGCCGGACACCCGAATCTTCTTGGATTCAAGCATTCGCCACCATCTACGCGACCGGCTATTTGTGTGCAAACTTACCGGAACTCCCGGCTAGCACTGGCAAGGGTCTAAACGCGGCGCATCTTACCGCCAAACTGAAGGGCAACGCAACTGCAGCGCGGTGGGCTTTCGGGTAGGGATTAGCTTCCGGCGGCGTATCATTGGCGGCGAAGGTAGTTCTGTCAAGGAACTTCCGCCAGGCAAGGTGGATTATAAAATCACCTCGAAATGACATTATTGCAAGACCTTTTCGGGGTGGTTATGATGCCGTTTCATTTCGAGCCTTCCCGTTGCCCCCCAATCTTCGTATATACTGCACTTAACCTCTGAACACCAACGAAGGACGCACAGCTAGAGACGAAGGACGCACAGCTAGAGACGAATCTCGCCCGGGATCATTACGGGACGATTCACGCGGTCTATTCTTCGTGTGTGCAAGGACTTGCCGATAAAGCTGGCATGCCCGCGCAAGGTACGGTGCTGCGATGACATCCTACCGCCTTAAACACAATAATGCAATAGCTGAAACGGTGATGCAATAGCTGGGCCTCGGAACAGGGAGTCAATCTCCCTCCCGCGTACCTTTTTCGAGGCAGTCAAGGGATATTTGGAGTTCTCATTCAGATGCGGCTGTTGAGGGTGTGTTGTTTGAGTCCACCAAGCGCCGAACGGTCTCAAGTGTGTCAACATCCTCAGGGTTTTTATCAGTTCGAACGCGAAGAATCCGTGGAAAACGCAGAGCGTAGCCGCTCTTGTGCCTTTTGGATTCCTGGATCCTATCAAAGGTGACCTCGATCACTATTCCAGGCTCCACCAGGCGTACTCTTCCGTGTCCAAACTCCTGGAGGGTGTGCGCCTGGAACCATTTTGTAAGCTCCGCCAGCTCTACGTCTGTGAGCCCGGAGTAGGCCTTCCCGATATTGAGCAATTCGTTGCTTCGTTCTGACCGACGCACCGCAAAGGTGTAGTCAGAGAGCAGATGCCGGCGCTTCCCATGCCCTACCTCAACTGCCGTCACCACTACATCCAGAGTCGCTATCGCACGCTTCAACTTCAACCATTCCCGGCCGCGCCTACCGGGCTTGTACAATGAAGCGGGACTTTTGATCATCAGGCCCTCATTACCGCGCCCGCGAGCATTCGTGAATTCGTCGTCGAGCGGGGCAACGTCCTTAAATTCTTTTGCGATCGAGAGACGGACTGTGCCTTGCTTCGGGACGAGTCTATTCAGGATCTCTCTACGCTCTTCGAGAGACTCATTAATCAGCACCCGCCCATCTGCGTACAACAAGTCGTAAGCCACGAGGATCACAGGCACTTCGCCCATCAGATCTTCGCCGATGGTCTTCCGGCCCAATCGTTTTTGCAGCTCGCTAAAGGGCAGGATCCGTTCGCCCTGTGCAGGTACGATTTCTCCGTCAATGACCACATCCACTGGCAAACTTCGAAGCGGTTTGATTAGCTCGGGAAAACGGTGCGTGATCTCGTCCATCGTGCGAGAGTAGATCGCCACCCGCGCGTCTTTTACGTGCGCCTGCGCTCGAATCCCATCAAACTTATCTTCAACAAGAAACTCAGCGGGCATCGTGCGGGCGATGTCTGAGAGGTCGGCCGCCGGCGTTGCCAACATGAATTTGATCGGATGAAAGAGCCTCATCTCGATATTGCGCAAATCACTATTCCTGGCACGAACCGCCGCATCGCCAATATCACCGAGAAGCATGTTCGCATGGGCCACATCTGAAAGCGGCCGGGCGAAGCCGCGGGCGATGGCATCTTCGACAAGCCCCTCTTTCAAGCCTATTCGCAGGTCACCAGCAAGTAACTTGACCAGGTACTTAGCCTCTAGCGGACTTGCCTGATGAAGCACGGTGGCCAGCAAAGCTGTCTTGTTCCTGATTCCTCGCGTTTCGCTCAAGCGCGCGATTATTGATTCAGTCTCTGCCAACGTAATAGCAGGCAGCTGAATGCCATGCCTCGCTTCTTTGACGGCTTCATATGCTGTCTCGCCGGCATCGCCAAGACGGACATACCGCGGTGCCAGATTTTCCGTACTGAAACCGGTAGCCTGACACAGAGCCTCGCTAATTATGCTTCCACCGACGTTGGTAGTGCGAGAGTCACTCAGCGCAAACTGATGCCCCGCGAAATAGCGCGCAGCACGCTCGAGGTCAGCGTCGTTTAGCTCCTTGAAGTAGTTTCCCAGTAAGGCAGTCTTTTCCAGTTTCTTCCTGGTGGCGGAAATGGCATCGGCCACTTCACCGAACTGTTGCAAAAGCGCGCCTGCTGGTTCCGCTCCCTCTGGTGTAGCCTTATTGGACATACTTAGGTTACTTCCCTCTGCCTTGGCTCACGGACTTTTCCTACCTGATACGCTGATACCTAGCCCAGCAGTTAAGATACTGTTTCATGACTGCGGAATTCCACCCGAGGGAGTGGTTGGACTAATCATCCCTCATGCAGATTCGCCGCACTCAACAATTAGACAACTCTCCAACCTTAGCAAATTTGCAGGTGAGGAAGGTGGGCAAAGCGGAGTGCGCCCCCGCTCCAGCGCAGCGTCATCCACTTTAGTTTTGTTCAAGACTACGCGTTTGCGTCAGCACAAGGATTGAGCGTTTCCCTTGCGAACGAGGCTACGCTGGAGCGGGGGCGCACTCCGCTTTGCCCACCTTCCCAACCTGCAAATTTCCTCACCCTGAATGGTCAGTTTAAGGCTGAGTGTAAAACCGCATCCTAGCTGCAGCAGTACCCACCTGAGAATCGATAGCATCCAGGTTGGCGTGGCGTGGTTCCCCTGCCTTCTGCTTTGCCAATCAACGCGCTACAATCGAAATCGGCAATTGGCAATTGGCAGGCGCGCTGACTGCGTAGACTCCGTTGGAAGGTAGTTCTAAGAAGTGTTCCTCTTAATCCTCGATTCGCTTGGCAGCACCGAACTGTTTTTCATTTTGCTGATGGCTCTGGTCTTTTTTGGTCCGCGGAAATTGCCTCAGCTGAGCCGCTCCTTGGGAAAAAACATTGCCGAGTTTCGTAAGGCCTCGGAGGATTTTAAGCGCACCTGGGAGCGCGAGGTCGCGTTCGAAGAATCTCATCTTGACACTGGCAAGGCACCGTCGCAGCACCCCGAGGACAACTCGATATTGAACTCAGAAAACCCACACAGACGGTTTCCGGAGCCGATGATTGAACCAGTACCTGCCGCGGAATCAGTAGGCCGGCAACCGATGTCGAACGCTACAAATCCTTACGCTCTCTCCGCCGAAGCAGACGAGACCAGAGACGACCCGATGAAGTCGGAACCACCGCGGAAACAAGATTGGTTGTGAATCGCGACGAACCATATCGATGTCAACTCTCTTGAGAGCCCGTCAAATAGGCGAGGGTGAAGAAGAAGAACTTGGCGGTCAGATGTCCTTTCTGGATCATCTGGACGAGCTACGCAAACGTCTGATTCACTCTATCGTTTTTGTCTTCGTTGCCGCGTCCGTCTGTTGGTTTTTCTCGGATCGCATTTACAGTTTTCTGGCCGTGCCGGTCGAGCGTGCCCTAGCCGAGGCCCAACGACGTCAGGTTCCGATTGCGGGACTGACAGGAAACGAAACGATACTCGGGCTAAGTTCTCTGAAGGAAAACGATCTGGGACGCTACGTCTTCCCCGAAGAGACCAAGCTGGGAACCAGCGTCATCCCGGTTGGGGCTTCGGTGACAGCGAGGGTGGCAAAGGATGCACAGGGACAGTTGGGGCTATTTACAGATGAGCCGCTCTACGCCGGCAACACTGTGATTCCAAAAGGAGTCAGACTCCCGGTCGATTTCACATCATTGCCGCAGGCTTTCTCAGGAATCAACGACAAGCTAATCGTCACCACGGCGTTGGAGCCGTTCTCGCTTTACATAAAAGTCTCGTTGTACGCTGCGCTTTGCTTGTCAGTTCCGTTCCTGCTCTGGCAGATCTGGGCTTTCGTTTCGCCCGGTCTTTATCCGCACGAGCGCGGCTACGTCACCCCGTTTATCGCACTCTCGTCGGTATCTTTCGTGCTGGGGGCCATGTTTGCCTACTATGTGATTTTCCCACCGGCAGCGAAGTATCTGCTGGGACTTGGTCAAGACTTTCGACTGCTGCTAAAGGCAGACGACTACTTTGATTTTATTATCATTGTAATGCTGGGGATGGGAGTAGTTTTCCAGATGCCGGCCGTAAGTTACGTCCTTTCTAGGATTGGACTGTTAACTGCCGGCTTTCTTGTGCGCTCCTGGAAGACGGCGGCGATAGTCATCCTGATTGCGGCGGCACTGCTTTCGCCCACCAGCGATATCCCTAATATGCTCCTGTTCGCGGCCCCGATGCTGGTTCTTTATGTCGTTTCCATATTTGTAGCCTGGATTTTCAACAGACCGCGCACCGCCACCTAGTTCGCTGCCGGAAGCCTAAGACCAGTAGCATTTACTGGGTTTTTTGACGATTTAAGGGCAACTTACTCGCAGGCTTTTGGCATCTTGACTACGGTTCCCGACGAACCTAGAATCCTTTGCTTCTGCGCCGCTCAGCCACCGCCGCCGTTTTCTTGGTTCAGTCGTCCAGCTTCGATAGGAGTTCCGAATGTATTCCGCCAAATTAGCACTTCGCCTGGCTATCATTTTGTCTGTTTTGAATTCCGCTCCCTTCTCGTTTGGCCAGGATTCCCGGTCAGCCCAGGATCCGTCGCTGAAGGCTCGTAATGTGAAACCTGAGCTCAAGAAAGCTTACAAGGACTGGTTAGACAAGGATGTCACATACATCATCACAGATGAAGAGCGAAAGGCTTTTAAGAAGCTGGCGACAGACGACGAACGAGAGCGATTCATCGAGGAGTTTTGGCGCCGTCGCGATCCCGATCCCGACACGGACGAAAACGAGTTTAAAGAGGAATACTACGAGCGC
>JACDCK010000357.1 GCA_013817595.1 Pyrinomonadaceae bacterium
CGGCAGCGGGAACACGGCTAACGGTTTCAATGCCCTTCGTTTGAACACAAGCGGCCGCGGCAACACGGCCAGCGGTGATTTTGCCCTGTTTTCCAACACCACCGGCAGCGAGAACACCGCCTCCGGTGTGGCGGCGCTCCAGCATAATAGAACCGGCACGGAGAACACGGCGAGTGGTTCTTTTGCGCTTGGCGATAACGCGACGGGCGACGGCAACACGGCTACTGGTGCCCTCGCGCTCCACCGCAATACAATCGGAAATTACAACACAGCGACTGGTGCTTTCACGCTCAGTGCGAACACGACTGGGAACACCAACGTCGCCATGGGGAGGGAAGCGCTCCGTTCCAACGATACAGGCAACAACAACGTCGCCGTGGGTAGCAGAGCGCTCGTTTCCAACAATACAGGCAACAACAACGCGGCCACCGGCAAGCGAGCGCTCTACGCCAACACAATCGGCAGCAACAACACGGCCAACGGGAAGGGTGCGCTCTTTTGCAATACCACCGGAAACTTCAACACTGCCCTTGGTGTGAATGCACTTGCGAGCAACACTACTGGCAACGACAACATTGCCCTCGGCAAAGAGGCGGGCCTCAACCTCACTGTCGGCAGCAATAACATCGACATTGGCGCTGCCGGAGTAGCGGGCGAGTCCGGTCGGATTCGGATTGGCACAGCAGGCAAGCAGACCGATGCAATAATCGCAGGCATCTATGGCAATACCATCGCAAGCGGCGTGCAGGTCATCATCGGCTCGGGAGGGAAGCTCGGGACAGTCCAATCTTCCGCCCGTTATAAGCACGACATCAAGCCGATGAAGGACGATAGCGCAGCGGTTCTCGCACTCGAACCAGTCACCTTCCGCTACAAGGAAGAGCTTGATCCAGACAATATTCCCCAATTCGGGTTAATCGCCGAGCAAGTCGAAAAAGTGAATCCTGATCTGGTGGCTCGTGACGAGGAGGGCAAGATCACGACGGTGCGTTATGAAGCGGTGAACGCCATGCTGCTCAACGAGTTCATCAAAGAACATCAGAAGGTGGAGGAGCAAGAGCGGAAAGCGCAGGAGCAGGGAGCAACGATCAGTGAACTCCGCTCGATGGTGGCCCAACAGCAAAAGCAGATCGCAACTCTTACCGTTGGCCTGCAAAAGGTCAATAATAGGATCAATCTCACTCAACCTACACCGCAAACAGCCGCGAACACAAAGTAAGCAGGGCCGAGTGTGAAATAGGCAATACGAGGCGTTACAGATTAATTTCGCCTGGAGGGTAAACTGAGCCCAACGACCGCGCGGCTAGTGTTTGTTAATGGGATGACTCATAGGGTGCGTGCCTGTTGGCCATAAAACTGCCAACCAAGGCGGTTAAGATTGTTCGTAGCATGAGAGCTTGAAGGATCATTTTCGTGTTCTCAGCTTCGCTATTTTGGCGCGCCAGCTTTCTTTTCGAACAATCGACATCCGCTTAAGGCTCGCCCGAGAAAGCTTCGATTGTAACCGTTTTATGCTGACTTAATCCTCACACAGGCGGAAACGAACTTCGTTGTGCTAACGTTCGCTCAGCCACTCTTCAACAAAGCACCTCTGCCCCTCGCCGCCCAGGCAATCTCACCGTGGCCGTGCGCGAATGGAACGAGCAGATTCTCTCTCTGCTCAAAATTGTATCGGGTGGGGCGTTCAAGTATGGCATCCAGGTGGCGCGGCTGGCCGGCTTGCCGCGCGAGATTCTAGGAACGCGCCAAAAAAAAATTCTTGCGCATCTGAAGAAAGCAAATGGCGCCGTGGCCGAGACTTCAGCCAGGAGCAGACGGCAGAAAGCTTCCACGCCACACATCTTATGTCGTGCGCCGGCGGAATAAACGGCAGCTGTTCTCTTCATAGCTGCATGAAAACAAATTCCACAACAAGGAAACCGTCCAAAGATGTGTTCAGCAGGCTCCGTCGCAAAGCGTTCTTGTGTTTTGCCATCCTCGGCATGGCGCAAGCCGCCTACAGTCAGGCGCCCGACCCGGCAAACACGGACGCGACCGCGGCAAGCACCGGTGGCGCCGTGTTCGCGCTGACAAATCGAGCGAAGAATAATGAAGTGGTTGCCTTCCGTCGTGCGGCCGATGGCACCCTCACCCAAACGGGGCGATACTCGACCGGCGGCAGTGGCATCGGAGTAGATTTCGACACCCAGGGCGGCCTCACCCTGCACAACAATCATCGCTTCCTCTACGCCTGTAATCCTGGCAGCGATAACGTGAGCGTTTTCGCCGTGGATGGCTCCAGGCTGACCATGCTTCAGCGGGTCTATGCAGGGGACCAACCGCTGAGCATCACTTTTTCCCGAAATCTCGCCTACGTCCTGGATGGATCTGTAGCTGGTAATGGGATCACCGGATTCACCGTTGGTAACGACGGAAGGCTCACCCCAATTCCGGATTCGTTCCGCGCATTGAGTTCACCCATCGCGGTGCCGGGTGAAGTCCAATTTAGTCCTGATGGTCAATCC
>JACDCK010000358.1 GCA_013817595.1 Pyrinomonadaceae bacterium
TCCTCTGGCAGGAGCCGTACGTCATATACTCGCAGATGCTCTCCAGCACGGAGAACATCATGGTCGGTCCTATGGTCACGAACCCGGCGAGTCGGGATCCATCGGTAACGGCTTCCACTCTCGCAACGCTTAACGACATGTTTGGGAACCGCACCATCTGCGGCATCGGGCGGGGCGACTCCGTGCAGCGCGTCCTCGGGCGCAAGCCGACGAGGTTGGCCGAGGTGGAGCGTGCGATGCACACGATCAAGGAGCTGGCGGAAGGACGCGAGGTGGACGTGGATGGCCTCGGAGTCCACATCCCGTGGATAAAAAATGGCAAGCTCGACGTGTGGATGGCTGCTTACGGTCCGAAGGCTCTGGACCTCGTTGGGCGCAAGGCCGACGGTTTCATCTTGCAGCTTGCGGATCCCGTTATTCTGGAGTGGACCATGAAGCACGTCCACGATGCCGCGAGAACGGCGGGCCGCGACCCCAGGGACGTGAAGATATGCGTAGCGGCCCCGGCCTATGTCAGCGAAGACTTGGCTCACGCACGCGAGCAGTGCCGGTGGTTTGGGGGGATGGTCGGCAACCACGTCGAGGATCTGGTAGCTCGCTACGGCGAAGATAGCGAGGTCCCGCACGCTCTCACCGACTACATCAGGGCGCGGCGCGAAGGCTATGACTACAGCCACCACGGTCAGGTTGGCAACCCGACAGTTGATTTCGTGCCCGATGGGATCGTGGATCATTTCTGCGTTCTCGGCACCGTCGAGGACCACGTAGCCAAGCTGACGCAACTGAAAGATATGGGTGTGAATCAGTTCAACATCTATCTCATGCACGACGCGCAGGAGGAGACGCTCGACGCTTACGGGGAGGAGATCATGCCGACTTTAGGAACGCAGTTTGTAGTATAAGAAGTTATATCCGGCACTTCTTTTGTAAAGAATCACTCGTGGCCTTAGGTAGTTGACGTAACTCACCTTACGCAAAAGCCCCGACGGTAACAAGCTCACCCGTGGATGGAGTAAGCTAAGAGCATTATGAACATGAACCTCCTCGAACTCTACACTGACTACCTCCTGAGCGCATTCAGCTACACCACCGCCACCGGCCTTTCGGCAATGACCGGCGGAGCAGTGAGCCACGATAAGATCACCCGCTTTCTTTCGGAGAACGCGCTTGACTCCCCAAAGCTGTGGCGCTTGGTCAAGCCGCTCGTGCGCGAGCTTGAGGATGAGAATGAGGCTTCGGGCGTTTTGATCATTGATGACACCATCGAGGAGAAACCCTATACCGATGAGAGCGAGCTCGTCTGCTGGCACTACGACCATAGCAAGGGGCGAAGCGTCAAAGGTATAAATCTGCTGAGCACACTTTATCGGGTGGGAGAGGTCTCCATCCCGGTGGCCTTCGAGTTGGTCAAGAAAACGGAATGGGTCTTCAACGAAAAGAAGGAAAAGTGGCAAAGGAAGAGCCCACGAACCAAGAATGAACTCTACCGCCAGATGCTTCGTGCGTGCGCTAAGAACCGAATCGAATTCCGTTACGTTTTGAACGATGTCTGGTACGCCTCATCGGAGAACATACGATACGTAAAGGAGGATCTGGGAAAAGAGTTCATCATGCCCGTGAAGATCAATCGCAAGGTGGCGCTTTCGTTGGAGCGCAAGAAACGGGGAGAGTACGAGCAAGTCGGCACTTTGGAACTGCAACCGAACACCACGAGACGAGTTTATGTGGAGCAAGTGCCCTTCGCGCTGCTTTTGGTCAAGCAGGTCTTCAAGAACGAGGATGGTAGCGAAGGTGTTCTGTATCTGGTTAGTAGCGACCTGACGCTCGACTACGATGGACTGACCACGATCTACAAAAGACGGTGGAAAGTGGAGGAGTATCACAAATCGTTGAAGTCCAACGCCTCGTTGTCCAAGAGCCCGACCAAGACAATAAGGACGCAGAGTAACCACGTATTTGCTTCGATTTATGCGTTCGTGAAGCTGGAGCGGATGAAGCTGGCAATGAAGCTCAATCACTTCGCGTTGCGTTCACGCATGTATCTCAAAGCGGTTCAAGCGGCGTTTGCGGAGTTGCAAAGCTTACGACTACTACCCGGAGTTGAGCCTATAGTCCGTGCGTAAGGTGAGTGACGTAAGTAGTTTCAACTCTTCAATCAAGGACTTGAGGTCTGAGAACATTTTTATCCAAGCCGGTACCCTGCTCACAGGGCCTTCAGCATCAAGCCTGCGAATTAGTAAAGTCTTCTTTTGTGAAAGCCTTTTTCTTATTCGGTCTTGATGCCTACCGCTCTGCTCACTAGCGTTCAGTATGGCTTCGTCAAGGTATGCTTTGGGATCTGCAATATTTTCTACGGTATGCAGAGTCGGAACGTTTAAGTGAACACTCCCGTTTGGGTTCTCAGCGACCGTACGAATTTCGCCCTCATATAGTAGCAGCCAGGCTTCTGTCTCCTGCACAGGCACGACCGCCACGTATCTTAGATCTACCGAAATCCCTTCA
>JACDCK010000359.1 GCA_013817595.1 Pyrinomonadaceae bacterium
TCACCGAACTGGTCGGTGACGCGGCAGCGCAGTATCATCTGGAAAACAGCGTGACCGAGGTGATTCTGGAGCAGGTAGCGCCGGGGAAAGAGGGAGCCTACCAGGAATGGTCAAATCGCATTCAACAGGCGCAGGCTGCGTCTCCCGGGTATCAGGGCGGATATTCCCAGCCACCGGAAACGGCAGGCGGGGGTTGGATGACGCTGATGCGCTTTTCCGGCATTGACGATCTCAATCGATGGATGAATTCCCCTGCGCGCAAAGCGCTGCTGGAAGAGGCGAAAGATCTCGTCGCCACGTCTTATCAGCACCGCGTTGATACTTCTTTCCCCGGATGGGCTCCGACCGATCCCACTTCCGGACAGACGCCGCCGAATTGGAAAGTCACGATGCTTGTCCTTCTCGGTCTCTATCCCATTGTCTGCCTGGAAATCCTCTTTCTTATGAAGAGGCTCGGCCAACTCGGCCTGAAATCGGCACTGGCGAGCTTCGTTGGAAACGCGATCAGCGTCACGCTCGTCGCGTACGTCACTATGCCGTATCTTGTCCGCTGGCTGAATTGGTGGCTTTTGCCAAAGCCGGATGCGCCGAAAAGCGTGCACTGGAAAGGCACACTCGTTATCTTTGCGCTTTACGCGTTATCGGTTGCGATCTTTTGGAAATTTATGTGATAGAACAAAACGCCACGAACTCGTCCGCTCCGTTTTCTTCGGGAAACCGCCCTCACCACCGTTTGTTAGGTTCAAAATCTTTAACCAAATCTTAAAACATTAAATTGATGGAAAAAAATCAGATCGAGACATCTCAATCCGGCATAACCTGTATCCGCGGAGCATTCTTCGACTTCCTCGATGATCCCTGGAAATACATAGAGCGAGAACACGAATCTGCCCGCTACATTCGCGATGGGTTGCTCGTGGTCGAAGGCGGCATCATTAAGGACTTTGGGTCGTTCGATAAACTCTCGCCGAAGTATCCGGACCAGCCGGTCACGCACATAAAAAACCGGATTATCCTGCCGGGATTCATCGATGGGCACATCCACTTCCCGCAAGTCCGCGTGCTTGGGGCTTACGGAAAGCAGCTTCTCGACTGGCTGCAAATGTGGATTTTTCCTGAGGAAATCAAATACGCTAACCGTGATTACGCCAGCGAAGCGGCCAAGCGCTTCTTTGACGACCTGCTTGCCGGAGGAACTACCACCTGCCAGGCGTTTACGACAAGCAGCCCCGTCTCGACGGAAGTATTCTTTGCCGAGGCCGAACGCAGGGGGATGCGCACCATTGCCGGACTAACCGGTATCGACCGCTTCGCACCGCCGGATTACGTGATCACTCCCGACGATTTTTACAGCGAAAGCAAGCGACTGATCGAGACCTACCACCGTAAAGGACGGCACCTTTACGCGATCACTCCCCGTTTCGCCGTCGGATGTACAGACGCAATGATGGAAGCGTGCGCGAAGTTGAAGAAGGAATTCCCCGATTGCTGGATCAACACGCACATTTCAGAAAATCCAACGGAAGTTCGACAGGCAAAACAAGAGTTTCCAGACTGCACGGACTATACTGCCGTTCACGAAAAGCACGGATTGCTCGGACCGAAATTCACAGCCGGTCACGGCGTATGGCTATCGAATGATGAGTTCCGGCGGTTTGCGAAGGCCGGAGCGGGCGTCTGCTTCTGCCCGCTATCGAATCTGTTCCTGGGCAGCGGACTGTTCCGCATTGGTCGAGCTCTCGATCCCGATCACCGTGTCCGCTTATCGCTCGGCTGCGACATGGGTGGAGGAAATGCATTCAGCCTGATCCGCGTCCTGGAGGAAGCATATAAGGTTGGAATGTGCAACAACACCATGCTGGATGGTTCGGTAAACGAGCGGGAACACGATGCGGCGGAGGCGGAACGGAACAAGCTCAACCCGTACCGGGCGTTCTACCTCGCGACGCTGGGCGGCGCCCAGGCATTGTACCTCGATGATGTGCTCGGCAACTTCAACGTCGGGAAGGAAGCCGACTTCGTAGCGCTAGATTGGAATGCCGGTCAGCTCGCGCTGGACTGGCATCAATCGCTCGTCACCACAGAATCGGCTCCCGCAACCATTGATCAAGCAGCAATGCTGCTATTTGGCATTATGGCTTGCGGCGACGATCGCAATGTCGATGAGACCTGGATCAATGGAAAACGTGCGTATAAGAAGGGTTAAACGGCGGGTGTTTCTTCCCTTAACCAGAAGACGCTGATGGCAACAGTGTGGCGGACTGATCCCGACTATGAGGCGACGCGACGCCGCATGGTCTGGAACGAGCGCATCCCCGAGCGATTCCCCGACGTCATTGTTTCGGTCACGTCTGATGCCGACGTGATCGAGGCCGTTAAGCTCGCGCGCTCGCGCGGGCTGCGCATCGCCATCCGCGCAGGCGGCCACAGCTGGATCGGTACCTCGTTGCGCGATGGTGGAATGCTGATCGACCTGTCGCAACTCAACGGTGTGACAG
>JACDCK010000360.1 GCA_013817595.1 Pyrinomonadaceae bacterium
CTATAAGGACAAGGTTGTTAGCGTATTTCCTAAGTAGTCTAGATCGACGTTAGTCAGTGGCGGGTGTTTTACGTATCTCGACGGCGAACCTGTCGCGTGAGGGGTTTCATCTTCTTTCTCGCTACCGCTTCCTCAGCCAGTCGAGCATTTCCTTGATCTTGCCATGGGCCACAGCAATTGATGAATCGGCAGCGCCATAATATAGACGAAGATCCCCGGTCACCTCATCAACCAGTTGTCCACAGGAAAGACCACGTAGCCGACATCTCACGCCGCTCTTTTGCCGCACAGGTCTTCAGATTTATCTCCGCATGGGTTTTAGATAAATGAGTAACATCAAGTATTACAGTGTTTCATTGGAAATTCTCCACCAGCATGATGTCGCTGCCCGATTGATCCAACTGTGTGTACAGAATCCATCGCCCATCTGGGGATACGGCGAAACCCGGAACCCCCGGGTACGGTTTTTTCTCAATTGCTGCGATCTGCATCACTCGACGCGAGGCGAAGCTGAACAACTTAAGGGTCGCACGGGGCTTCGTCTCCGGGTCGATGAAATAGATGCCTCGGTCCACCACCGCCCAGTAGCCCCAATATCCCTCTTTGGGTTGATCGAGGACGAGACTCTCCTCACCTCCGTTGACCGGAATCCTCCACAGGCCAGCGACATCAAATTTACAATAGTAGAGAAACTGGCCGTCAGATGACTCGAAGGCGACAGCGCCTCCCCCCTTCGTCACCTGCACGGCCTCGCCCCCTGCGGCTGGCACTTTCCACACCTGCAGCGTCCCACTGCGGTTCGAGCAGAAGTAGATGAAGCGCCCATCCCTCGACCAACTCGGCACCAAACCGTTGGAGGTCTCCGTGGTGACGCGGCGCGGGACCCCTCCTTCGGCATTGATGACAAAGACGTAAGAGTTGGTTTCTGCTCGGGAGTCGAAGGCGATGTGCCGCCCATCGGGGGACCAGCGCGGTGTGCCTGTGTTGCGGCCGAGGGAAGTCAGTTGGATGGGATTCGTGCCGTCGCTCGAGCACACCCAGATCTCGGGGCTTCCTGAGCGAGTGGATTGGAAGACTATCTTCTGGCCGTCTGGAGAGAACTGAGGCCCCAAATCGTGTTGTGAAGAGGAGATTAATGGGATTGGCGAAGTACGCTGACCTTGAGAGCTTGGCACCTCGATTCGCCAGATATTTGGGTCATCCAACAGTATGGAGTAGGCTAAGCGGTGTCCCTGGCGGGAAATAGAAAAATGCATTGCCCTTGGGAAGGGATGCTCACCGCCAAACGGTAACGGTTCAGGCGTGCCGCCCGCAGCCGAGACTTTCCAAAGACGGCTGCCCCCGCGCATCGATGCGAACACGATACTCTGACCATCCGCAGTCCAGTCTAAGTTGTAAATCCAATTATTATCGACAGTGAGGCGCTTCGGTTCGCCGCCCTGGCTGGGCACGAGGTAAATAGCACCCAGATGGACGCTACTCTCACGGGTGAAGGCCAGAGTCTGACCATCGGGAGAGAAGGCGGGGTACAAATCGCCGAAGTATTGCGCGGGTGGCGACGTCAGTCGCCGCTTTTCGCGGGTTTCGATGGAGAGTAAGAAGATGCTGGGCATTTCCTGCGGCCAGACCACGTCTGTAAAGGCAAGGGATTTCCCATCCGGTGACCAGACCAGATCCGAGAACTTCCCACTGAGCGCCAGTAACTTACGCTCCGGGCCGCCCAGCAAGGAGCTGGCTTGTTAACAGCTTCGTTCATCTCGCTTATCGCAGGGCACAAAGACTGAAAGACGAGTACCGACGCCTGGGCTGCTCTCCAGACGAAACTTACCGCCGAGCAGTTCGACGCGATTCTGCATTCCTCTCAGTCCAATGTGCAGAGTTCCCTGCGCCTCCGATTGATCGGATACGCGAGCCAGGTCAAAGCCCGTCCCCTGATCCAAGACCTCCATGCAAATTCCATTGTTCTCGGAACAGAGACGGATGTCCTGACGATCCGTGCCGGCATGACGATACGCGTTCGACAGCGCTTCCTGCAAAATGCGGTAGAGGGCGATCTTCACCGGCACGGGCACACTCGGCAAAGGCTCCACAACTTCCATCCCTGTATGACTGCCTGTAAGACTCTCATGCTGAATGAGCAAACCCTTGAACATCGACACCAAGTCACGTTTCTGAAATTCTGGCGGGCGAAAAGTGCCAATGAAGTTTTTGATCTCGCTCAGCGAACTCTCGAGGAGCCCGGAGATCTGTGAGAGACTGCGGCTGACGGTTGGACCATCGGGCCGACGGCCTTCCTCACCCCTGAGCCTTGCCTGCAAAGAGTTTATCTGCGACAGCGCGGCGTACATATTCTGTACCGGTCCATCATGAATATCCAGGATGATGCGACAAAGCTCCTGCTCATTGATCTCAAGAATATTATGGCTGGCTTGCCGCTCTCTGAAACTAGAGTCGGAATCGCTCGATATCATTTCACCTTCTCCTCATTGCCCTGAAC
>JACDCK010000135.1 GCA_013817595.1 Pyrinomonadaceae bacterium
CTATTGAGGATGACGTTTTGGGGTGGCTTTCCCTGGAACGAACGCTGGCAACAAAGTCACAAATCGGAGGCACTTCTCCAGAATGCGTAACTGATGCTCTGGCTGTAGCCCGCAGGTCTCTGCTAATCTAGGGGCGTGCCGGAACTAAGCAGGTTTTTTGGCATAATCATCCGGATGTTTTCGGAGCTTGGTGCACCTCATCATAGGCCGCACTTCCAGCTTACTACCAGGAGCATGTCGCTGTTTTGAGCATTGATCCAGTCGAAGTGATTTCTGGTTCTTTACCCAGGAGGCAGCAAAGGTTGGTTGAAGCGTGGTCGGAATTGCATCAACTGGAGTTGATCGAAGTGGGAGAGGCTGCAGGCGGGCCAGGCACCTTTGCCCATTGAGCCCCTGAGGTAGGAGAACCATGGTTCATCCAATCTATCGAGTCAGTGCATTCAACATCGTGGGGCGATATACACTTCGCGTTGTTTTTGACGATCTCAGCGAACAGACGATCAATTTCCAACCTATCCTGGCGGGTGAGTTATACCGGCCCTTACGAGACATTGAAGTCTTTAATAAGGTTAGGATAGACCCTGAGGTTCATACATTGGTTTGGCCAAATGGGGCAGACTTCGAGCCAGCTACCTTGCACGACTGGCCCCAGCTCGAAGAAGCGCTGATCGAACGCGCCAAACGATGGGAACTTGTTCCAGCTGGTAATTGACAATCACTTGGTCAGCACTGCAAAAATGAATTCCTTGAAGAGACAACGAGCAGTTGAAACGGGAATCGACCTAGTTTCAAGTTTCAGCGCGAAAGCGTTTGAAGAACTGATTGCTAGCTACTTTGGAGACTCTTCTCGACCAATTACATCTCCTGCCGGACTTATTCTTCGCAACTCAATCAAGTTTACATTGCAAGACGTTTCGCGCCGTGTTTGGTCTCCCAACGAGGTAAACAAAATCAAAACTGTTATTGACTCGGCCTTATTGGAAATCAACTCGCGTTTGGATGGTGGCTTGCAGCCGAGGGATGATGGATTTTTTACGGATGAACAGAGTGGTAGAGCTCAGGCGGATGAGATTCTCGAAGGCGTTTTGTTGAAAGCTCGCGACCAACATGAAGAAAAGAAACTGATCTATCTCGGTTACTTCTTCGCCAATCTCGCTTTCAGAAGTGATGTTCCCGGTTCGCTGGCGAACTACTTCATCAAGACCGCTAACGCACTGAGCTATCGTCAATTCGTCTTGTTAAGGCATATTGCCGATAGCATGAACGAAGCCTTCAACGCGGAACCAATAAGAGGCCGCAGTCATTCACTACCCGATCTCACAGCTCTGGCCAAAGAGGAAATGGAATTGCATAGCGCGGCTTCATTTGGCGGGTATGGACTCTTGAACGGAGTTACTTCTTATACGGATGTAGTATCGGAATTGGGTCAGACATTTATTGAGTTGTTCAATTTGAAGCTCATCCCGAACGAAGACATCCGGGAATTACGGCAACTGATCATTTTGTGCGAAGATTCTCCTCCAATTGGCGAAACAGAAGTGCCATACTAATCAAGATTTCCTTTTCTGTGTATCGGCGTGAATGCGGAGGCCATTCCAATCCATTAGAAGAGGCGCAGTCATGACAACCTCTCGACGCGAGTTTATCAAGACGGCCGGTTTAGCTGCCGGCGTAGCAGCACTGCCGTCGGCGCTGCCGGCGTGGATCGGCGAAGTTCAAACGGCTGAAGCCTCAGCAGCTGCCGCGGTCGACAAAAACGCGCTTGCCGATATCGCGCTCAGCACGGCGCGTAGGCTGGGCGTGACTTACGCCGACATAAGAATCAACCGCTATCGCAACGAGCAGATCTCGACTCGCGAGAAGCAGGTGCAGAATGTTTCGCGCAGCCAGAATTTCGGCTTTGGGGTGCGCGTGCTTTTCAAAGGCACCTGGGGGTTCGCTTCAAGCCGCGATGTTTCTCCTGAGGAAGTACGGCGTCTTGCGCGACAAGCGGTAGAAATTGCGCGGGCAAATTCCGTCTACCAGCGGAAGCGAGTGACCATGGCGCCCGCGTCCAAAGTAGTTGCGAACTGGAAGAGCGCATTTGAAAAAGATCCTTTTGACGTGGCCATCGACGACAAGGTTCAGTTTCTCCTTAAGCTGAATGAGCAAGCGATGAAGACCGAAGGTGTGAGCTTTGTCAATTCTTCGATGGGGTTTGTAAACGAACAGAAATTCTACGCCTCGACTGACGGCTCCCGGATTGAGCAGTACATCATTCGTGCTAATCCGAATTTCAACGTAACGGCCGTCAACCGCTCGACGGGCGATTTTCAGTCGCGTAGTGACTTCGGCGGACCGCAGGGGATGGGTTACGAGTACATGGAAAAGTATCCCTGGCTGCAGGAAGCGGAGCGAGCGGGCCACGACGCGGTGGCCAAACTCAAAGCAAGGCCAATCGAGCCGGGCAAGTATGACCTGGTGCTACATCCCTCGCATCTGTGGTTAACCATACATGAGTCTGTGGGCCATCCCACGGAACTCGATCGTGCACTCTGGTGGGAAGCCGACTATGCCGGAACCAGTTTTATAACTCCAGACAAAACTGGCAAGCTGCAGTTTGGATCAAAGATTGTGAACTTCGTTGCTGATCGAACTCAGCGCGGCGGGCTGGCGACGATCGGATACGATGACGAAGGTGTTCCCGGGCAGCAATGGCATCTGATTAAAGACGGACTCTTCGTTGACTGGCAAACCACTCGTGACCTTGCCCAGATGGCGCCCGGCAAAAAGTCATATGGTTGTTTACACGCCGATAGCTGGGGCAGCATCTCCTTTCCCCGTATGCCCAACGTTTCACTGCAGCCGGCACCGGGCAGCACGAGCATGGATGACCTGGTCGCGGGGGTCGAGAAGGGAATTCTCATCTACGGCAACGGAAGTTATTCGATCGATCAGCAGCGTTATAACTTCCAATTCGGCGGCCAGACCTTCTGGAAGATCAGGAACGGAAAAGTGGGCCCGATGGTGCGAGATGTCGCCTACCAGTCGCGCACGACAGACTTCTGGAATTCCTGCGATGGATTGGGCGGACAAGCGACTTACGAAATCGGCGGCAGCTTTAACGATGGTAAGGGGGAGCCGGGACAATCGAACGCGGTCAGCCACGGTTGTCCGGTAGCGCGTTTTCGGCAGGTGAACGTTCTTAACACAGCCGCTGGTTAACGAAGAACTTAAGTGCAGAGCTTGAATTGTCAATTCAGGTTGAGCGGCTGAGAATCTTGAGCGGGGGCGCGCTGCGCTTTGCCCCCTTCCCAACCTGCAAATTGCCCTTACTTGGTCAGATGTTCATGAAAGGCTGCCCGAACAGCACAGCAAGGAGAGATCGGGATGTTACTCACTGAAAAAGAAGCCCGCGAGCTCACAGATAAACTGCTCAGCTACGTGAAAGCTGACGATGCCGCTGTCGGCGTGGGCAGCGAAAACTATTCGCACCTGCGATTCGCAGTCAACGCTTTTACTACCAGCGGAGCCCGCGAGAATACGACTGTTGGGGTGACAGTTTAGATCGACAAGAAACGCGGCTCGTCGTCCACGAACGAAGTCGACGACGGATCGCTCCGAGCCGCCGTTGTTGAGGCTGAAAGCCTCGCACGCATTTCACCCATCGACCGCGAATACCTACCCACCCTGGGTCCGCAGACTTATAAGCCGGTGGCTGGTTACGCCGAGAGCACTTCAAATATTTCATTACAGGAACGCGCGCGGGCAATCAACGATGTGATTTCGAATTGTGAGAAAGCTGGGGTAGTTGGCGCGGGGTTTCATCAGGCGCGTGGCGCGACAGCGGCTGCGGCCACCAAAAACGGAAATTTCAACTATTCGCGCTCCAGTCTGGTCAGTCTATCAACCACGGCGCGCACTCCTGACGGCGGCAGCTCCGGCTACTTCTTGAGAAACCATTTTGATGTGGCGAAGCTCGACGTCAAACGCGTCTCGCGTGAGGCCATCCGCAAGGCGCTGGAGTCGCGCCAGCCCCGCACTCTGGAACCGGGAGTTTATCCGGCGATCCTGGAGCCGCAAGCGGTCGCCGACCTGCTCTCAGGTTTCGCGTTTGGTTTTGACGCACGTAGTGCGGATGAGGGACGCAGCCCATTTTCCGCGCCCGGCGGGAAGACCAAGGTGGGTCAGAAAATCTTTGATGAGCGGATCAACATCTACAGCGACCCCTGGAATCCCGAATTACCTGGTTCTCCAAGTGCGCAGAGTGGTATCCCCGCTCAGAAGATCTTTCTGGTACGCAATGGCGTACTGGAGAACCTAATCTACTCCCGCTTCTGGGCGAAGAAGGAAGGCAAGGAGCCCACTCCAGGACCCGTGAACAACATCATGGAAAGTTCTCAGCGTCCATCCTCGCTGGAGGAGATGATTAAAGCTACCGATCGGGGAATCCTGCTCGGTCGTTTCTGGTATATCCGAGGAGTGGATCCTCGGACGGCGCTGCAAACCGGATTGACACGCGACGGCATCTGGTACATTGAGAACGGCCGGGTGCAATATCCCGTAACGAACTTTCGCTTCAATCAGAGCTTGCTGCAGCTACTGGCGCCGGGGAATGTCGAGATGATTGGTGCGCCAGAGCGAGTAGGCAGCGCCGAGGGGCAAGGGGGAAGTTCTGCGCTATTGCCGGCGCTCAAGGTCAAGGAGTTTCACTTCAGTTCACAGTCAGAGGCTGTTTAGCATGTTCACTTCTTCCGAGATTTGGATGGCGAGGCAGAGGGTGAAGCCTTCGCTGCACTGTCTGGAGCTTCCGGGTGGATCGTTTCCTGGTAGATATACCTTCCATCCTGCAGCTTCAAAATCACCGCCGGTTTCACAGCGTTACGCTCTGAATCCATACTGATGATTCCGGTTACCCCTGAAAAATCCTTGGTCTGCGCCAGCGCGTCTCGCAGTTTTTCTACTTCGGTCGTGCCAGCCCTTTGGATGGCTTCAACCAGAAATCTCATCGCATCATAGGCAAGAGCCGCATGCGCATCGGGTGTGAGATTCCCCCAATGCAGTTTGTAGTCGTGCACAAACTTCTGAATTGCCGGCGAAGGATCGTCGGCTGAATAGTGATTTGAGATGTACGAGCCGTTTATCGAATCGCCGGCAAGCTGCCAGAGTTCAGGCGCGTCCCAACCGTCGCCGCCAAGCAGCGGTTGGGTTATTCCCAGTTGACGTGCTTGCTTTGCGATAACCGCGATGTCGCCGTAGTAGCCGGGAAGGTAAATGACGTCAGGCTTGGCGGCGCTAATCGAACTCAACTGACCCTTGAAATCTGAGTCGCCCTGAGTGTACGACTGCTTACTGATTACCCGGCCGCCGAGCTTGCTGAAGCTCAGCTCAAAAAACTCTGTCAGGTCGCGGCTGTAGGGCGAATTGAAGTCGAGCATGATAGCTGCGGTCTTCGCCTGCAGACTGTAGTATGAAAACTTCGCCATCACCTCACCCTGAAACGCGTCGATGAAACAAGCGCGAAAAATGTAGTCACCAATCTGCGTAACCGCCGGATTGGTGGACGACGGCGAGATCATCGGAACTTTAGCGGACTGCGCATTCGGCCCGGCGGCCAAACTGCTTCCCGAGGCGCCACCGGCGATGAGCGCAATAACTTTGTCCTGCCGGGTAAGTTTGTTAACGACAGTTGCCGCGAGCTCCGGGCTGCCCTGATCGTCCTCGATGACAATGTCGATCTTGCGGCCGTTGATTCCGCCCGCCTGATTGATCTCCTCAGCGACCATGAGCGCGCCGTTTTTTGCCGACTGTCCGAAGTCGATAGTGGGTCCGGAGAGGTCGCCAAAATAGCCTATCTTGATGGTGCTCCGATCTCGGATATCGCCTGGTTGCTGTTGACGAGCGCAAGAAACGGCAATTGCCGGCAGAACTATACAGGCCAAGATCAGAACGACTTTGGCTATCCTTCTTGGTTTGTGAATTGGCTGGTTTTGCTTGTACACAGGGTAAACACGCAGAACCTCAGATCTATTCCCCAAGGTAGGCTTCCTTAATGCGAGGATCCGCGGCAAGTTCCTTGGATGGCCCTTCCATGACGATTCTGCCGGTCTCCAGGACGTAGGCGCGATCGGAATGGCCCAGGGCCGCGTGGGCGTTCTGTTCGACCAGCAGAATGGTGGTCCCTTTGCCCCGGATTTCGTCGATAGCTTCAAAGATGGTGTGCACGACCAGGGGAGCCAGTCCCAGTGACGGCTCATCCAGGAGCAGTAGCCGCGGGTTTGACATGAGAGCGCGGCCGATCGCAAGCATTTGCTGTTCACCGCCCGAGAGCGTCCCGGCCTTCTGCGATTCGCGCTCTTTGAGTCGGGGAAACATTTTGAAAGCGCGATCCATGTCGACGGCGATCTTACGTCTGTCTTTGATCAGATACGCTCCCATCTGAAGGTTCTCACGCACTGAGAGGTTCGCAAAAACGCCTCGCCCTTCTGGAGACATGGAAATACCGTGAGCTACAAGTTTGTGTGTTGGTCTTCCGCCGATGTCCCCGCCTTCGTAAATAATCCGGCCTTGTCGCGGCTCGAGCAGGCCGGTGATTGTTCTGAGAGTCGTAGTCTTGCCCGCGCCGTTGGCCCCTATCAGCGTTACCACTTCGCCTTGCTCAACGTGCATGGATATGCCGGTGAGGGCTTCGATAGCGCCGTAGTTGACGGAAACATTTTCTAAAGTAAGCATTCTGAATGGCCGCTTTGTTAGGTCTAGGTCTTTGGTCTTAGTCTTTGAACTTAGAACTTAGTTCTTTGTACTTTGTTCGTGTTTCCACCGATCCAAGTTCAAAGCTCAAAGCACAAAGTTCAAAGTACAAACCTCCAAGCACGAAGACCCAAGTTCTAATCACCAAGGTAAGCTTCAATGACCTTCGGATCATTCTTTATTTCGTCAGGAAGTCCGAGCGCGATTGATTTCCCGTAGTCCACAACCTGGATTCGCTCGCACACGCCCATCACGACTTTCATGTTGTGTTCGACCAGCAAAATCGTCAGACCGAAGCGATCGCGAATCTGCTGGATGAGTTTCATCAAGTCTTCCTGTTCGGAAGGGTTCATTCCCGCCGCGGGCTCGTCCAGCAACAGGAGCTTTGGACGGGTTGCGAGCGCTCTAACAATCTCCAGGCGCCGTTGTTTGCCATAGGGCAAGCTCGTTCCACCTTCATCTTTGAATTGGTCGAGATCGAAGATAGCGAGCAGTTCCATGCAATAGTCGCGATGCTGATCTTCGTCAAGCGTGAACCGCGGGGTGCGCAACACGGCATCGACCAGCGTTTGTCGCGTATGGATGTGACAGGCCGTCATGACATTGTCCAGCACGCTCATGCTCGGAAACAGACGTATGTTTTGAAATGTGCGCGAGACGCCGCGGCCGGCGATTTCATAAGGGCGCAATCCGTCCATCCGCTGTCCTTCAAAATAGATCTCGCCTGAGGTCGGTTTATAGACGCCGGTGAGCAGATTGAAGATGGTGGTCTTGCCCGCGCCGTTAGGTCCAATCAACCCGTAGATCTCACCTTCGACGACCCCCATGTCAAGCTCGTTAACCGCGCACAATCCTCCGAAACGGATAGTGGCTTTTTCAGTTTTCAGCAGGGGCTTGTTGTTAGACTGCCTGGGTGTGCTAGCACCGGAGTGCGCAGTCGCGTTTGTGCTCATCGCGGCTTCTCCTCTCCGAGGGAGTTATCACGCTGACGTTCGCCTAGCGTGGCCTTCTCTACCGACACCTGGTCGCGCGTGTCTTCGGCGGTGATCTCTTCGATCTCCGTGCGCGACTTAGCGCGGCGACGGGCGCGCCAGCCCTTGAACGCCTCGGTCTTGCCTAACAATCCCTGCGGGCGGGTAATCATCAGGATGATTAGTAGCAGCGAGTAAATGACCATGCGGTACTCAGCAAAACCGCGCAACGCCTCGGGTAAGACAGTGAGCAAGATCGCTCCCAGTACCGAACCGACGATGGATCCCAGACCGCCGAGAATAATCATGATCAGAATTTCAAACGACTTGATGAACTCGAACGATTTGGGGTTGAGGTAACCATCGAAGTGAGCCAGCAATACGCCGCCCGCGCCGGCCATCGCCGAGGAGATGACGAACGCCATGACCTTGTAGCGCGTGGTATTCACACCCATTGCCTCGGCGGCGAGTTCATCCTCGCGGATTGAGATCAGTGCGCGTCCGAACGCCGAATTCACGATGTTGTAAACGACGACGATCGTTAGAATGGCAATCAGGAAAATCCAGAAGAAACTCTTGACGATGGGAATGCCGGAATAGCCACGAGCGCCACCGACAGCTTCGATATTGTTTAGAAACACAACGATAATCTGGCCGAAACCGAGTGTTACGA
>JACDCK010000136.1 GCA_013817595.1 Pyrinomonadaceae bacterium
AAACATCCAGGCATTAGGAAGCAATTCGGCAATGAGGCCGGGAGTGCGGAAAATTCCCGCGCCGATGGTGTTGCCGATAATTACGGCCAGACCAAAGCCAACGCCGAGGACTTGCAGAAGGCGGCCGCGCTTCTGTCTAGTCGAGGCATCGGCGGGTGTCGTGGGCAATTGAGTGTTACCTCATGTCAGCGGAAAGAGCCGATGCAGAGAGAGATGAATTCGAAAGAACCCCTCGACGAATTCGGAAGAAGCTTCTCATTCACACCCTGCTTCAGCTGGGTGCTGCTGAGTAATCTGAAATCCGAGAAACCGTTTAAACGGTTTCCGGCTGTGATTCGCTATGGACACCTAGCTAAAGCAAGGTGTGATGACAATTTCTTAACCCAACTTCCTATCGTTCTTCAACGCCTGCTTTCAAATCCGCATGCAGCAAACGATGAAACAGATGCTCGCCGGCTTCCCGTCGGACCGAGAGCCGCCCGGCATTGTAAGCACGTGAGTTCAAACCGCGTTGCACTGATCGGCAGATCGAGACGTCTTCGTCCTGGATGCGTTGACCTACCTCGATGCTGGCGCGATTGCGTTCGCGCGCGATTTCGGATACGTCAGGAAAGTAAAAGTCGAAAATGACTTCGGTCTTGTCGACGCCCAAAGGAATTACCAGATTCGTATCCATTACGCCGTCGTACAAGTTGATCATGAAGTTGGGATAGATCCAGTAGTAAAGCGCGCGGTCCCCTTTTCTGACGGCGCTGGTCTCGGGTTCAGCGCCGTCGCTGATGATGGGACTCGATTGCAAACAGAATCGCCGGCCGTTCTCAATAGTGTAGTTGCTGTAGTCGAGGACGCTGTCGAGACCCTTGTGGAGGTAAGGAACGTGGTAACCGCCGTCGAGATAGTTGTCGACGAAGACTTTCCAGTTGCAGTCGAACTCGTAGAGACGTCGTTCCATCCAGTGGAGCTTCTCGAGACCAAGCGGACGGATCTGGTTGATCAAGTCCGGACCAAGAGAACTTTCGAGGTCGTTTGCAGACTGTTCATTGGTCGCCGAAGGTGCGCTTGTCTCATGCCCTTCCACCCGGACAAACGCCCAGTTTTCCCACACGCCCGTTTGGACCGGCAAAAGCCCGTTGGCGGCGCGATCGAAGTTACACACTTCCGAGAAATCCGGCGTGCCTTTCAACTCCCCTGCGAGCGAGTAGGTCCAACCGTGGTAAGGACAGCGAAGCTGGTTGGTTTTTCCCTCGGGCTCAGTCATCACTGTGGCCGCATGGTGCCGGCAGGCGTTAAAGAATCCGCGCAACACTCTATCGGTTCCTCGAACGACAACTATCGGCTCGCCGGCTATATCGCTGGAGACGTATTGCCCCGGTTCACGCACCTGATCGACCCGACCTGCCAGCTGCCACGAATTAGCGAAGACAGTTTGGAGTTCAAGATTGTAGAGGGTTTGATCCGTGTACCAGGGTGCGGGAATAGTCAAGGCTTCCTCGAGGGGAGCGTTCGGGTTGTAGCTGGCGATAATTTCCAGCAGGGAGGGCTTCATTCTTCAGTCAATCCTGTCAGAACGGCGAGCGGTAGCGACTGCGTGAAAACAGTTGCCTGAGCGCCAAAGGTGCGAAATGTGGAAGCCTAGGGCAACGCCCTAGAGGTTAAGGCCGATTAGTTTTGAAGCGCTGAAGGCGCGAAATCAGTTAGCGACGACCGAATACAGTAGTGATTGCGTCTCCTCCAATATCATTTCGCGCCTTCAGCGCTCAGAAGCGCCCACGAGACCACCTGGGCCGATGGCCCAGGCTCTAACATTTCGCGCCTTTGGCGCTTAGAGCCTCACCTTTCTTACAGTCTCGGTAGCGACGGTCTGCCTGCCAGAGCGCGAGCAGAAGCCTTATCTAAGAGCAACAATTCACGCTACTTGAGAGCTGCCCCGGCATACCAGGTCGCTACCGCTCACCTGTTCTGACTTGAGTGCCGCCGACGTTTTGCGACCTACTCGGTTGTCACTATCCGCTCAGGTTAGGTGGAGCTAAATTGCCGGTAAACATCCTGGCTTTCTTGTACGCAGCTTCCGCCTCAGGTTGACGTCCAAGATCATCCAGGAAGCACGCATAGGTTTCCCAACGTTCCGGTGATTCAGGTTTGAGCTCTAGCCCTTTTAGTTGCACTTGCTCCGCCTCTCCTAAAAATGCCGTTGAGCCACCTTCCAGTCACCGAGCTTGAAATATGCCCATCCAAGATTCCAAGAGAGCCCGGCATCCCTCTCCAACATTCGAGGCCGCGATTCGAGGAGCTTGATGGCTTCCGCCCATTTCTCCTCTCCCATCATCGCCTCGGCGCGATCATTAAGTTGCCTGGGATCGTCTTTCATGATCTGACACCGAGAGCTGCCCAACCAGTTCTACAACGCCGGCGTTGCCGTTTTACGCTTCGGATTGAAGAACGGCGTCTTCGCAACTCTTGCTCCCACGCGATGACGAACTGCTTCTACCGTGATCTCAAACTGAACCTTAGTTCCCGGCTTACTGCACTCGCGCTTCATCGTCGCCAGCGCGATCATCTTTTTTAGTGTCGGCGACCAGGTGCTCGACGTTGCTTTGCCAACCTGAGTCCCATCCTTGAAAACCGGCACCGCAACTCGCGAGGCGATCGGCGACACCGCAGGTGGCAACCCTACCGCTTCATACAGGGCTTCAACTTCGGGCCAATCAATCTCCAGACCTACAATCTCACGCGCGTGGCCACGCTTCTGCTCAGCAATCAGCGCCGCCTGTCCTACAAAACGATTCTTATCGAGACTGACGAGGCGGCCCAGGCCCATCTCAAAGGGCGAATACCTTTGCTCATCAATTAGAGCCTTCTTGCTGCTATTAAAATCGACATCGATCAAAAGCAAACCAGCTTCAATTCGAGACACGTCAAGCGCCAGCATGCCAGCCGGATGAATGTCGAAAGCCCGCCCGGCCTCAACCAGTGAATCCCACACCTCGAGTGCCTGCTCTGTCGGAACCCAGATCTCATATCCCAGATCGCCGGTGTACCCGGTGCGGGAAATCTCCACCGGAACGCCCGCAATTTTCCCTCGAGTCACGCGGAAATATTTCAGGTCTTCAATCTCTGCCCCTTCAATCACAGTCTTCAGCAGGCGTGCGGATGTGGGCCCCTGCAGCGCGAGTGCCGCCACAGTTTCCGAAATATCTTCGATCTCAACCTCCATACCGGCGGCGTTCTGTGTGAACCAGCGCAAGCTCGGATCGGCCGCCGTCCAGCGATAGGTGTTTTCCTCCAACCGCGAGACGGTGCCATCGTCAATTACCTTACCGCGCTCGTCGCACCAGGGTGTGTAGAGCACCTGGCCCACACAGACCTTGCGCATGTCGCGGGTGATGATGCGATCCACGAGGCGCGTAGCGTCTGCACCCGTCAACCTATACTTGAACAAGGGCGAGATATCGATCAGCGCAGCCGCATTACGAATCGCGTTGTACTCGTGTTCGTGATGAGGTTCGTAGGAGCTGACGGCGTAATATCCAGACCACTCGCGATAGTTCAGGCTTTCGCAGAGCTGAAAGGTTCTTTCGTGAAAAGCAGTTCCGATGGGCATCGTTGAGTGCTCACAATCTGCTGCAGAGTTGGGTTTTCACACAGTCTCCACCGCTCACCGGTTCTGTTGAGACTCCCACCAACTCTCCATTGTTCAACCTCACCAGTACTCCGAACTCCGCCTGTTTGTCAGAGCGAACGATTATAAGTATGCTAGCGATTCTTCAGCAAGCTGCAATACCGATTAACAGATGAATACTCAATACGACGTCGTCGTCATTGGCGGCGGACATAATGGCTTGGTTAACGCCGCTTATCTTGCTCGGGCCGGGAAAACAGTGATGGTCCTGGAGCGGCGACACGTGCTGGGGGGCGCTGCCGTAACCGAAGAAGTATTCCCCGGCTTCAAGTTTTCCGTCTGCTCCTACGTCGTTTCCCTGCTCCGCCCCGAGATAATTCGAGAACTCGATCTGCCTCGTCACGGCCTGGAAATACTTCCCCTTGACGGCACGTTTACGCCGATGCCGAACGGAGATTACCTGTGGCGTGTCAACGATCACGCGAAGACGCGCCGAGAAATCGCACGCCATTCAAAACTAGACGCCGAGGCCTACGATGAATACGGCAAAGCCATGATCGAGATGGCCCACTTCGTGAAGCCCATCTTGAGCATGACCCCGCCCGATCCAACCTCACTCAATCCGAAGGGCTTGATGGATCTACTTTTTCTCGGCCGTAGATTTCAGCGTCTGCCTGCTGAAGATAAATACAACCAGGTGCAGTTGATGACCATGAGCGCGGTGGATTTCCTGGATCAGTGGTTTGAGACTGACGTGCTCAAAGCGACAATGTCGGCCTCCGGAATCATCGGTACGTTCCTGGGCGTGCGAAGCCCGGGCACTGCATATGTGTTGCTGCATCACTACATGGGCGAGATCGACGGTGCCTTTCGTTCCTGGGGCCTCTCGCGCGGCGGTACCGGGGCCATCTCAAATGCGATTGGCGATGCCGCGCGCGAGGCGGGGGCAGAGATTCGCACGGAAGCGCCGATTGAGAAAATCATTCTTAAGAATGGCCAGGCGAAAGGCGTGGTGCTCAAGAACGGCGACGAGATCTACGCCGACGTGATTTCGTCGAGTGTCGATCCGCGGCTGACGTTCATGAAGATGGTCGGCGAAGCCCATCTGCCCAGTGACTTTGCCGAGGACCTCAAGCGTTACAAATACCGCGGCTCATCAGGCAAGGTAAATCTTGCGCTTGACGGACTGCCGAACCTTACCTCGCTGCCCGGACCCGGACACCACCTGCGCGGTGCCATTTCGATCTCACCGTCGGTGGATTACTTGGAGCGGGCGTATGATGAAGCGAAGTATGGGCGCTTCTCGCGCCGTCCATACATCGATATCGTGATTCCGAGTTTGACTGATCCATCCGTCGCCCCGCCGGGCAAGCATGTGATGTCGTGCTTTGTGCAATATGCGCCCTACAATTTGAAGGAAGGAAACTGGGACGACAAACGCGAAGAGTTTGGCGATACAGTGATCGAAACGATTGCCGAACACGCGCCAAACATCAAAGATTTGATTCTTCATCGCCAGGTGTTGACGCCGTTGGATCTTGAACGCGACTTTGGTCTGTCCGAAGGCAACATCTTCCAGGGTGAGCTCACGCTCGAGCAACTTTTCTTCTTGCGGCCCGCACCGGGCTGGGCGCAGTATCGCACTCCCATTCGCAATCTCTACATGTGCGGAGCAGCAACGCATCCCGGCGGCGGCGTAATGGGAGCGCCGGGACGCAATGCCGCGATGCAACTTTTGAAGGATTGGAAACGCGGGAAGGTGTAAAGCATTAGCCGCAGATTTACGCAGATGAACGCGGATCGGAAAAACTATAACGGTTTTGATTAAGGCCTTTTTCAGATCTGTGGACATCCGCGTTCATCGGCGGCTAAATTTTGTTTGGATTAGCTGACACGCTGAGTATGGCAACTCAAGACATCATCATCATTGGCGGTGGCCATAATGGCCTTGTGGCCGCCTGCTATCTCGCCAAAGCGGGATTGAAGACCCTGGTGCTCGAACGGCGCGAGGTTGTTGGAGGCGGCGCCGCTACCGAAGAGATCCATCCCGGCTTCCGTTGCTCGACTCTAGCCCACGCCGCTGGCCCACTATTCCCTGATGTCGTCAAAGATCTGAATCTAGCTCGTCACGGGCTTGAAACGATAAATTCCGAAATCCGCGTTCTGGCTCTCGCCCCTAATGGCCGATCCCTGGCTATCTACAACGACGAGGCCCGCACGGCCGCCGAGCTTGAGAAGATCTCCCCCCGCGACGCCAAAAGCTATCCCGAATTCGCAGCCAGCTTCGCCCGTATTGGAAGCGTCCTGTCTCCTTTGCTCAGGATGACGCCACCCTCAATTGAGAAGCCGGCGCGGGGTGAACTCTGGAATCTGGGCCGGGTAGGCCTGTCATTTCGCGGGCTTGGTAAGAAAGACGCGTATCGCTTACTGCGGTGGGGACCGATGGCGGTTGCCGACTTGGTTCCCGAATGGTTCGAGACCGAGCTGCTGCGCGCCACCATTGCCGCGCGCGGTATCTTCGGTGCGTTCGCTGGACCATGGTCCGCCGGGACCAGCACCGGACTCTTATGGCAGGCGGCCATGGACGGTCACGCAGTGAGCCCGGCATCTTTTATTAAAGGCGGAATGGGAGCGCTCCCCGCAGCACTGGCGAAAGCTGCCACCGAAGCCGGGGTAGAAATCAGAACAGAGGCTGAGGTTAAGCGAGTTCTGGTAGTCGAAGGCAAGGCCTCGAAGGTCGTGTTAAAGAGTGGGGAGGAGATTCCTGCGCGCGCCGTAGTTTCAAACGCTGACCCGCGGACTACCTTAATGAGATTAGTTGATCCGCTCGATCTCGACCCTGACTTTCTGATGAAGATTCGTAACTTTCGCGCCGTCGGAAGTGCGGGGAAAATCAATCTGGCCCTCTCCGGTTTGCCGTCATTCCCCGCCCTGAACGGCGGTGATGCAAAGACCAGACTTTCAGGCCGGATTCATATCGGGCCCGACATCGACTACCTCGAGCGCGCCTTCGACGCCTCGAAGTATGGCGACTGCTCGCCTTCGCCCTACATGGACATCGCGATTCCATCGCTTATGGATCCATCTCTTGCACCGCAAGGTGCGCATGTAATGTCGATCCATGTTCAGTTTGCACCTTACAATCTAAAAACTGGCGATTGGAATTCGCGACGCGAGGAGTTTGGGGATACGGTAATCAATTGCCTGACAGAGTCCGCGCCGAATCTTAAGGAGTTGATCGTTGGTCGTCAGATCATCACGCCGCTGGATCTGGAGCAAACTTACGGATTGAGTGGCGGACACATCATGCACGGCGAACAGACACTCGATCAGTTTTTCGCATTTCGGCCGTTAATAGGCTGGGCCCAGTATCGAACTCCGATCAATGGACTTTATCTATGCGGAGCCGGTACCCACCCGGGCGGCGGTGTGACGGGCGGACCCGGCGCAAATGCGGCGCGGGAGATCATCAAGGACTTTCGAAAGAAGTGATCATTTTCCACTTGTCATTTGACATGTCTCATTGGTCATTTTTAGGCCGTTGCTGCCCAGACTGAGATGTCCGATGGATGAGGTCAGTACCACCACGCGGTAGCGGGTGGGTTAAGCGATGCGCGATCTCGGAAGGATGGACCCACCCGCTACCGCGAGGTGGTACTGACCCGTTACTCGCAGCGAGCGGGATTGCAGCAGTAAGCCGGTGAATAGATGCCCACCAGAACCGATTCCAAGCGAAGCTTTGCCAGTGACAACAACGCCGGCGTTCATCCCGAGGTGTTGAAAGCGATTGCTGCGACAAACGAAGGGCACGTCGTTGCCTACGGCGAGGATCCCTACACTGAAGCGGCGGTCGAGCTCTTTCGCAAACACTTCGGCAAAGAGATTGAGGTTTACTTTGTCTTCGGCGGCACGGGCGCGAATGTGCTGGGACTAAAAGCTGTCACTGAGCCCTATCATGCAATCATCTGCGCCGACACGGCCCACATTAACGTAGATGAGTGTGGCGCTCCGGAAAAATTCACTGGCTGTAAACTGCTCTCTCTGCCAACGAATGACGGAAAGATCACCGTCGACCAGATTCGCCCGTTTCTGGACGCTGTCGGCTTCGAACATCACGTTCAGCCGCGCGTGATTTCAATTTCTCAATCCACCGAGATGGGAACTGTCTACAAGCCCCAGGAACTGAAACGACTCTCGGACTTCGCTCACAAAAACGAAATGCTGCTGCACATGGATGGCGCACGCATAGCAAACGCAACGGCGAGTCTAAAGGCCAATCTAAGCACCATAACGAGAGACGTCGGAGTCGATGTGCTCTCTTTCGGGGGTGCCAAGAATGGGATGATGTACGGCGAAGCTGTCATCTTCTTCGACCGAAGTCTGGCAAAGAACTTCAAGTACACCCGAAAACAAGGCACGCACCTGCCTTCAAAAATGCGCTTTATCTCAGCGCAATTTTCAGCGCTCTTGTCGAATGATCTGTGGCGGAAGAATGCGGCCCACGCTAATCGCATGGCCAAACTTCTGGCGCAGGAACTGGGAAGGATTCCGCTGATCGAGATTACGCAGAAGGTGGAATCAAATGGCGTGTTTGCGCGCCTACCCAAAAAATATGTCGCTATTCTGCAGAAGCAATATTTCTTTTACGTTTGGAATGAACAAACATCCGAGGTCAGATTTATGACCTCCTTTGACACTACGCAACAAGACATCAGCGATTTTGTAACTT
>JACDCK010000137.1 GCA_013817595.1 Pyrinomonadaceae bacterium
ATCAACCAAAACTGTGATTCATTCCTCACCAATGATGAGCGTTTCGAAAGCGTAAGCGGCCTAAAGGTGGTCGTGTTGTCGAAACTATCGGTCGTTGAGTGATATGAACCGACACGTAAATGCCATTTCAGGCCGCCTCAGCCTGCGTCATCCACAGCGCCGATCACTGGAAATCCTCGACCGTATTACTGAAATCTCTCCACCGAAGAAAGACACTGACATTCAAGCGGCTCTGGCAGCCATCAGCAGTGAGTTTCCCTCGGTAACAGATTTCGAACGGGACTTTCCATCCTTGTGTTTCGCTCTCGCGACTGGCGTAGGAAAGACGCGCTTGATGGGAGCATTCATCAGTTATCTGCACCTCGCGCATGGCTTCAATAATTTCTTTGTGCTCTCTCCGAACCTGACGATTTACAACAAGCTGATTGCAGACTTCACTCCGAACACACGGAAGTACGTTTTCACTGGCATCGCCGAGTTCGCCACGGAAGCTCCGGCATTGATCACGGGCGATAACTATGAAGGCATGGCCGGAACACTCTTCGATCAACTGCACCGTTGCAAGGTAAATGTCTTCAACATCTCAAAGATCAATTCAGAAGTTCGCGGAGGAAAGTCGCCTCGCATCAAGCGGCTTTCGGAATACATCGGGGAAAGCTATTTCGATTATCTCGCCGGGTTGCCGGACCTAGTCTTGATAATGGACGAATCACACCGCTACCGCGCATCGGCTGGTGTTCGCGCGATCAATGAACTGAAACCGGTAATCGGGTTAGAACTTACAGCCACTCCTTTTGTGGAGACCGCCCGTGGACCTGTTCCTTTCAAGAATGTCATTTACGATTATGCGCTCGGCAAAGCAATGGAAGATGGCTTTGTAAAAGAGCCGGCAGTTGTTACTCGCAAGAACTTCAATTCCGCTGGGATGTCACGGGAAGAGGTCGAAAAACTTAAGCTCGAAGATGGAGTTCGGCTGCACGAGAGCGTGAAGGTTGAACTGGAAACCTATGCAAGAGAGTCGGCGAACGAGATTGTGAAGCCTTTTCTATTGGTCATTGCGCGCGACACCACGCACGCTAGCCAACTGCTCCAGCTCATCGAGTCGGATGGATTCTTCGAAGGTCGTTACAAAGAAAAGGTCATTCAGGTTGATTCGAGCCAGACGGGCGCGGCCGAAGAGAAGATGATCGAGAGCCTTCTCAAGGTGGAACATACGGATGAGCCAACAGAGATCGTTATTCACGTCAACATGCTCAAAGAAGGCTGGGATGTAACCAATCTTTATACGATAGTGCCGCTACGCGCAGCGAACGCGCGGATTCTCATTGAACAATCGATTGGCCGCGGGCTCCGCTTGCCTTACGGCAAGCGTACTGGAGTGGATGCGGTGGATCGATTGAATATTGTGGCCCACGACAAGTTTCAGGAGATTGTTGACGAAGCGCGGCGCAAGGATTCACCCATTCAGTTACGGACTCTCGTGCTAGACGCCGAGGAACTCGAGAAAAAAACAGAGACAGTTGTTTCCCAGTCGCAGCTCGCCATGAAGCTCGGCATACAGCCCGCGCAACAGACGGCCAGCACGGTGGTTGCTGGGACCAGCGAGCCGCCCGCATTCACAAAACCCGAAGAGCAGAAGATCGCCCAGATCACCTACGACGTTATAAAAACATGGGAGAACCAACCGCAGAAGTTGCCTTCCGTCACTCACGTGACTAAGCCTGAGATTCAAGCTGAGATTGTTCGTGAAGTTACCGAGCGCTACAGCCCTGCACAGATTGGCCTTGAAGGTATTGTGGAAACGCCTGATATAGCTGCAATTGTCGCGAAGACTTCGGAATTGATTGCACAACAGACAATCGACATCCCGCGAATCCTGATTGTGCCGAAAGAAGAAGTGCGGTCGGGCTTCAAACGATTTAAGTTGGACCTCTCAAATGTGAACTATCAGCCGATCTCAAACGATCTTTGGGCCCAGGAATTGAGGACCGGCAAACTCCAACTCATCACACTCGGTAAGGGTCGAATTGGCGAAGAAAGACTTGAGGATTATGTAGTTAGTGGCCTGGTAGATTTCAATGACGTTTCCTACGACGACAATGCTGACCTCCTGTATGACCTGGCCTCCCAAGTTGTGCAGCACTTCCGATCCTATCTAAGTGAAGACGAAGCCGGAAGAATCTTGCAAGTTTACCAGCGAGAGATTGCGCGTTTGGTGCACGCGCAGATGCAGGAGCATTACTGGGAGGAGGAGGTGGATTACGAGGTGCGGATCAGTAAAGGGTTCTCTCAGTTGAAGTCGAGAGCGTTTATTCGCATCGCCGGTGAGCCGGTGCTGGATCACAGGCATTCACCTCCAGACAGGAGCAATATGGCCCGCTATCTTTTTGGAGGATTCAGCCGCAGCCTTTATGCAGAAGAGAAATTCCAGTCAGATTCGGAACGCAAACTTTCGGTGATCCTCGAGCGCGAAGCGATGCGTTGGTTCAAGCCGGCCAGGGGGCAGTTCCTGATCTATTACAGATGGAACTCTGAGCATCCCGAATACCAGCCAGATTTTGTTGCTGAAACGGAAGACACGATTTACATGTTAGAACCGAAGGCGAAGAACGAGATGGACGATCCTCAGGTCCTTGCCAAAAGCGAGGTCGCCGTAACTTGGTGTCGGCACGCCAGCGAGAACGCAGCGAAGCACGGCGGCAAGCCCTGGAAGTATCTCCTCATCCCGCATGATGCGATTTCTGAGAACATGACCATCACCGGGTTGGCTGAAGGGTTCTCCAAACAGTATTCCTAAGTTTTCTAGTCTCCATACCCCATTTGAAGGTTAGCAGTAGCTCAGTTGAAGATACCCACTAGGTTTGGGTGCGTACCAGCGTACCGTCACGTTCGGTGAACCCACATAAACCCACTGCTTTCTGCCGACGGTCTTGTGATAAGCTGGACCCCTCTTAAGAAGCTTCTTTCAGCACACCTGTGCACAGTTAATTCGCAGCCACTGGAGAGGTCCTGTCATGGCGATCAGTCAAGATTTGTTGGAGATACTCGCCTGTCCCGCATGCAAGGCGAAGGTGGAATTGAAACCGGATGGCAGCGCTCTAAAATGCGTCGAATGTAAACGCGTCTATCCCATCCGCGACGACATTCCGGTGATGCTCATTGACGAAGCGACGATAGAAGATGAACCGCCTGGGCCGAAATGAAGAGTCTGCGCGACATAGTTGAAGCGTCTCCCCAGATGCGCGTCGTGGCGATGCACACTTTGCGCAGTGAAGAATCAGCTCAGCCGCTCGGACCCGCGCGCTGGGACTGGCAAAGCGTGCGCAGTGTTTTAGTGGTGCGGCTTCGCTCAATCGGCGACGCGGTTTTGACCACTCCCTCTCTCTACGCGCTAAAACGGTTTCTGCCACATGCCCGAATAGACATTCTATTGGAGGATTGGGTCGCGCCTGTGCTCGAGGGGTTTGAATACGTTGACAACATCATCACGCTGAAACGCGGTAGCACCACCGCGCGCGCCCTAGTCGCGCGACACATACGTGCGGCGCGGTACGACGTTGCTTACAATTTACACGGTGGGACCACGGCAACGCTGCTCACACGGGCCTCGGGTGCCAGACATCGGGTTGGCTATTCAAGTTATCAATACGGGAGTTTGCAGAATCATCTGGCGCCGTCGTCGTCATTACTTTGGGGACGTGACAAGACACACTCTGTTGAGCAACAACTTGCGCTGCTCGGTTGGACGGGGGTTCCGGTAACGGATCGCCCGGCGACACGATTGGCTGTCACCGACCGGGCTGCCGCAAGTATTTCAGCAAGGCTGAGCGCTGCCGGTTTAGACGAAACAAGAACCCCCCTCGCCGTGATTCATCCCGCGGCCGCATTTGATACCAAGCAATGGGCCACGGAGAGATTTGCGCGAGTGGCCGAAAGCCTGGCGTCTCGCGGTTTGGCAATCGTTGCGATCACAGCGTCAACCGAAGCGCATGTTGCCGATAAGTTGAAGCAGCACACGACAGCGCCAGTCGTGGCGTTTACCGATCTCTCTTTAACGGAGGTCACGGCGCTTCTCTCTCAGGCGCGTCTATTTGTGGGCAACGACAGCGGCATCGCGCATATGGCCGCGGCAGTTGGTGCCCCTTCGGTTGTCATTTTCGGCTCTTCCAATACCGCACACTGGCGGCCCTGGGCCAAGGCTCACGCCGAGATTGTGGTCGAGGAGATGGAGTGTCAGCCCTGTCATGGTTACTTCTGTGAAAAGTTTGAACAGCCGGAGTGTATTAAACGAGTTCCGGTGGAGCGAGTTGTCGCCGCGATTGCGCGAATTCTGAAAGAGAGTGAATAAGCATTCTTGGCATCCGGCTTTGCCGATTGATGTGCGGAAGGTCTTAATTGTCTCAAACCGCGAATCCAGATTTAGCTGAAATTCTTTTCGCACTAACATCGTCACTCAATACAGAACCGGGAGCGGTAGCGACTGGATCATAGACGCAAGCTAGGCTGAAAATCATCATAACGAACCATGTTGTCAGTTGAGTGCTCTGATCCGGTCGCTACTGCTCCCGGTTCTGTAGTTGTTTTCATCGTCGTAAGACGTCGTTGCCGCGGGCGATCGAGCGAGTGTTGACAGAGCCTAGTTGTAAAGTTTAAAGACATGGAACAACTTTCACGGAAACAAGTTGAGAGGCTAACTCAAGCTTTCCGCGATCGGAAGATTGTGGTCTTCGGCGACCTGATGTTAGATGAGTTTGTTTGGGGTGATGTGACGCGCATCTCTCCTGAAGCGCCAGTGCCGGTAGTGGAAATTCGCCGCGAATCAGTGCATCTCGGAGGTGCGGCAAATGTGCTGGGGAACCTGGTTGCGCTGGGCGCGCAGGCCTGCGTCGTGGGCGTGGCGGGGAAAGATGCTGCCGGCGAACGGTTGCGAGCGAGTCTGCGCGACGCTAGTCCGTTGCAATCGGACGAGCGCATCGTAATTGACGAAAGCAGACCTTCAACCGTCAAGACTCGCATCATCGCGCATAGCCAGTTGGTCGTCCGCGCCGATCGGGAGCTACGCACTCCGGTTAATGGGCGGACTGAGGATCGGATTATCAGCATCTTAAAAGACGCGTTGCGCGATGCGGATGCATTAGTGATATCGGATTACGACAAAGGGGTCGTAACTCCCCGCATTCTCGCGGAGGTGCTTCCGCTGGCTTATGACCGCATTCCAGTGCTAATTGACCCGAAGATCCGCAATCTCGCATCGTACCGGCCGGCTACGCTGGTCACGCCAAATCACCACGAGGCTTTGCGGATGACTAATCTGGAAGAAGATTCGGATTTTGGGTTGCATCGAGCGGCTCAGCTCCTGCGAGAAAAGCTGAACTGTGATGCAGTCCTAATTACTCGTGGGCCAGGCGGCATGGTGTTGGTGGAGGGCGACGGAGAGCCCGTTTATGTCGAAACGGCAGCACGCGAGGTCTATGATGTTACCGGCGCAGGAGATACGGTGATAGCTACGCTCGCCGCCGCCATGGCAGTCGGAGCATCGATGCTCGAAGCTGCCAACCTCGCAAATCACGCTGCCGGCATCGTCGTCGGGAAAGTAGGAACCGCAACCGCAAGCTCCGAGGAATTGATCTCCTCGTTCAGATGATCGGCAAGAACCTAAGCAACTATTGCATTCTGGAAAAGCTCGGGGCTGGCGGGCAGGGCACAGTCTACAAAGCCACCGACACCAAGCTGGGGCGCACAGTTGTGATCAAGGTCCTGCCTCCAGAGCTGACTGCCAAAGAGGCAAATATGAAACGCTTCGAGCGCGAGGCACGTCTGGCGTCTTCACTCGATCACCCAAACATCTGCACCATCTTCGATCTCGATGAAGCCGAAGGCTTGCACTTCATTGCCATGCAACACATCGAAGGGCGCAACGTGCGGCAGTTGGTGGGCGGTCATCCACTGGAACTAAAGAGCGCGCTGCTGATTGCCATTCAGGTGGCCGATGCCCTGACGGCCGCCCACGCTCGCGGCATAATTCATCGCGATATCAAATCCGGCAATGTCATGGTGTCGCCCACCGGTCAGGTCAAGATTTTGGATTTTGGCCTCGCGAAGTTACTTGATGACACCGAGGCGACCGCTACCGGTATTCACCGCACGGAGCTTACAGAAGTCGGCGTACCTTACGGCACGGCGACATATGCCGCGCCCGAGCAGGCGCGCGGCGATCGCGTCGATAAGAGAGCCGACATATTCTCTACCGGTGTCCTGCTGTACGAGATGTTAACGGGCACGTGGCCCTTCCGTGGTAAGACGACCATTGATGTGCGGCATGCAGTATTGCATGATGCCCCGAAACCGGTTGCCGAAATGAGAAGCGAGGTTATTCCGCCGCGGATTCAACAGATACTCGATCGCGCTATGGCAAAAGAGCCTCGCGATCGCTATCAAAAAATGGAAGAGATGCGCGACGACTTGCGCAAGGTGTTACAGGAAGTTTCGGTATCCGATTCGACCGGCCAGCCATATGTTAGTGTCACCCCTGAACCGCCGCGCTATTTGGGCGGGACGAGTCCTGTCTCCCGGGCGGTGCGGTGGCTGAAATCGATCACCCGGTCGGAAAGCCCAACTTCCGTTCCGACTCTGATCACGCCTAGCAGGCAAGGCGTTCAGGAAACGCCATCCACAACTCTTACCGATCAGGAGAAGCAGAGTCTGGCAATCCTGCCTTTCCGAAATCTGAGCAACGACTCTGCCTCGAGCTTTTACGAGTTCTCTCTGGCCGACGCGGTAATTACGGAGCTGGCCCGCGTGCGCTCTCTCGTCGTACGCCCTTCGTCCGTCATTTCCAGATACCAAGGCCAGCAAATCGACCCGCGTGAGATTGGCCGGGAGCTGAATGTCAGCGCTGTTCTCGCTGCGGGTTTCATGCACGCTGGTGAACGATTTCGCGTAACGGCGCAACTTCTTAACGTTGCTTCTGGTGACATTCTATGGAGCGATCGAATTGACACGTCCGCGGCCGACATCATCGCCGTCCAGGACACGATCGCCCAACGCATTGTTGACGGTTTGCGTCTCGAGCTCAGCCACGCCGAGCAAGCCGGCATGGCGAAACCCTCCACGCAAAACGCTGCGGCTTACGAGCAATATTTGCGCGGGCGAGATCTTTTTGCACGCTTCATCTTTCGCACTATCGCGCCGGAAGACTGCAACGCTGCTATAGAACATTTTCAACGAGCCGTTGAGCTCGATCCGAATTTCGCGCTCGCACACGACGGTCTGGGCGCTTCTTACGTCAACCGGGTTTTCAAGGGCTTGGGTGGCGCGGAAGACTTCGAACGGGCGGAGGCGGCTTTTGGCAAGGCGTTGGCAATCGACCCGCAGTTGATCGAGGCGCGAATGCTGATGGTCTTTGTCTACATGTGGCGTGGAGAGAAGCAAAAGGCGCGCGAAGAAGTGGCCCGCGCGCGCAAGGAGGCACCGGATGAAGCAGTGGTGCACTTTGTTAAAGCCACGTTGCATCGGTTAGATGGGGAATATGGACGTGCGCTGCGCAGCTATGATCGCCTGGTGCGACTAGATCCGGCGGCCCACGTGGTTGCGAGTTATAACCGGGCCATTGTTCATATGTACATGGGCCACTTCGAGGAGACTATGCGCCAACTCGATAACGCCGGCGAGCCCGACAATCCACTCGTAGGGACGTTTAGGGCGCTGGCGTTGTATTACACGGGGCAGACAGACGCTGCCGCCGAGCTAATGCAACAGGTAATAACCCGGCGTCCAAATATGCACGGGGTACGGCCCTTCCTGGCGATGTTTTTAAGCGCCCAGGGCAAACATGAAGAAGCACGTGCGCAACTAACGGACGCGGTGATTCGCAATGCAGAGGTGGATCCGGACATCGCATATTCGGTTGCTTCGGTCTATGCGCTTGAAGACATGCGCGATGCAGCCTTCGAATGGCTGGCCCGATCCATCGCTCTGGGTAATGAGAACCGCCCTTGTTTTGAAAATGATCCTAACTGGAGTTCTCTTCGCGACCATCCACGGTTTCAGGAATTGATGTCCAAGGTTCGGCTAATACATGGAGCGCAACATTTACAATCTTCTCCCGGCAATCCTAATTAACCAACGGCCTTCTAAAACGATGATTAGTCAGACCTGCCTATCGAGATTAATCAGTCTGTTCTTGGTCGCGGCACTCAGTGCAGCCGCCATACCCGCTGTCAGTGCTCGGCAGCAATCGCAGCGCGATCGAAGGGTGGTACCGCCTGCTCAATCCCCAACACCCGCTCCGTCACCGACTCCGAGTTCGAGTCCCACTCCGGCAGCGAACGCTGTCGATGCGCCCGC
>JACDCK010000138.1 GCA_013817595.1 Pyrinomonadaceae bacterium
TCGAAGCGGAGTCGCTTAGATGAATGACGAACTCCGAAGTCGAGACCGTCACCAAGCTCACGTTTAAGATTGGGATCACCAATCTCGAAAGCCAGATTGCCCGGATGCGGACCCAGGTTGTAGAGCTCCTCGAGCGAAGGAGCGCGATAGGAATGCGAGTAGTTTGCGACTAGTGCCCCACCGCTCCAGGTTGGAATGCGAACACCAAGTGCGCCCGAAACTCCAGTGAAACTTCGACTGGGGAGAACTCCCCTCGCATCAGTTGCTGTGGGATTGTAGTGATTGGTCTCGACGCGTCCGCCGAATTGCAAAGAAGCTCGCTCGAAATCCAATGTCTGGAGAGTGAATAGAGCGAACGCATTGTGCTTTGTTGGTGGAGCAAGAGCTTCGGCGCCGAGTGCACTGAAATCTCTGTGCTGACCCCAGAAACCGAAGCGGCCTGACAAGCGACCGCTTTTTCGCTGCTCAAACATTCCACGGTAAAGGGAAGTCTTATTAATGAAGAGGGTGCCAACCTCGTTCGTGAGTGAGTTGATCTCGGAGTGCTGGTAATCGTTGTACTGCACCGAGAAGTTCCCAGCCTCCACAAACGACCGTGCCTCCTTGAAGCCGCCATTGAATTGAAAACTTTGCCGGCGCGGATTCAGATTGACGATCTCCGGATCCTCCTCGGCAGGGTCAATAGGGATACCGTAACGCCGTTTGTCGAACTGGTAATTGAAGCTGAAGAACCCCTTCTGCGGGTAATAGCCGACGCCGGCAGACACATTGCCCTCACGAGTGAAGGAGTTTCTTATCTGCCCGATGGGCGTGTTGTAATCACCTGCCCGTTGACCACCACCGTTGGCCCAGAAGAGCCACCTTTCCGTTCCAAACTCAACACCGGCAGTACTGCCTGCCTGACGGCTATTTGTACCGCCAACCGCAGTGAAGTAACCATTCAGTCCTTTGTGTGCGCTGTCGTGGCCGGTGACAGCGTTCACGACTCCGCCGATAGCGTTGCTCCCGTACAGCAGCGAGGCCGGACCCTTGACGATTTCAATCCTTTCCACCGTCAGGACATTGATCGGCTCGGCGTGATCGCCCGATTCGAAACCCAGGCCCCCAATCCTGTTTCCATCCTGCAGAACAAGTACACGGTCACCATCAAAGCCGCGAATAACAGGCCGCGCTGTGCCGGGGCCAAAACTTCGTTTCGAAACTCCCAATTCGCCGTCCAGCGCTTCACCAAGTGATACCGAGCTTTTCTTTGCCAAATCAATGGAGCCAATTACTTCCACGGACTGAATAGAACTGGAGAGGGCCTGTTCTATTCCACTCGCGGTAACCGTGACTTGCTCCGACACCCCACCAAGCTCCACGCGAAAATCAAGAGTTGCGGTTGCACCTGCAGTGACACTGACGGTCTGCACGATATCGGGAACGCGATCCAAATGGGCAAGAACCTCGTACCTGCCAGGCGTGAGGTTTTTGAATTCGTAGTTACCTTGTTCATCGGTGCCCACAGTCCGCTTCAACTGCATTATGGTAATGAGGACGTTGTGTATCGGCTGGCCACTTTCACCTAGAGTTACCGTCCCTCTTAAAGTGGCGTTCGTCTGGCCAAATGTCGTCAAGCTCAACAACGAAACGAAGGCGACCATAACCGCGAGGCGTAAGGGCGTCGTTGAGGCCTTTGTTGCTAAATCATTAATCATGGCGTTTACCTCTCCAAAATAATCCAATGGAAAAAATCTTGACTGCCGTCGCGATGGATGGACAGCTACCAGCGTATTGCCGGGTAGGGTTGTCTATCGTGAGCTGTCGCGAAAAGGCAGCGTTAGGTAGATTTAGGAGGTAAACGGAGGAGCGCGACCCTTTTGTGGTGCGTTGGTTTGGGATTTAAAAGCTATCGCCGGAGGTAGTAGAAGCTCAAGTCGCGAGCGAGGTCGGGAACTAACTGCACGGACCGTCACCAGTGTGGCTGAAAAGGTCTTTTGTAATTGGCAGATGAGACATTCACTGCATCCAAACTGACCGCCCGCCACATTTGTGGGGATACTGGGATGCGAGACTGTCAGAGACTGCTCGGAACCGTCTCTCTTGAGAAGTCTTCCGTGCCTGTGTGCTGCCTCTATTGTTGTGCCGTAAAGAATAAAAACAAGCAGCAACAACGATAGCGCGCGCACCAATGAGGTGCGTGGAGACAGACTTGTTAAGTGTCGTCTTCTAGTCACTGTTCCGAGCGTTGTGTTACAGTCCGATGGTGCAATAGTAATCGTGGGTGACTGGTGTGTCAAACACGCCTTGCTTACTGGCCGTTGATTTTTTGAAGTGTTCTCCCCGGATTTCTTATCGATTTTGAGAGTGGTTTGATGCGGTTGGCAGAACAAAGCGTTCCCCAGATCAAACAACTGCGAGTACTCCTCGCGATCCTCGGATTCCTCATCTATCCCGCAACTGAAGAAGTTCATGCCCAGTCGCTCAAGGTTCGTGTCATCGCTACCTCATTGTCTCCCGCCAGAGTCTTAGTAGAAGCTGAAGGCCCTCCGGCTGACACCTGGTCATTTCGCAATATATACGCCGGCATACCGAGGCTCGGCTATCGCGTTGAGAGTTTTAAGGTGGAGGCACCCGGTGAAACGGTTTCAGTGCGGAACCTCGCCCCGGGTGAGTTTCGCTCGAGCAAGGTGGTTTCAACATTTAGTTATGAGATCCTGCTAGACGAGCGCTCGCGACTGGCTGAATTGTCTCACGTTTCTTGGATAAATCAGGAGCGAGGCTTCCTGATGTTGGCGGACCTCTTACCACGAATCGGCAGAGAGAGCCTCGTTCCATCGCCTGTAACCATTGAATTCAAGCTCCCTGCAGGCTGGACAGTCGCATCGGCTCTTCTGCCGAACAAGAATCAGCGGTATACCGTTGCCAACATCGATAGCGCGGTCTTTTATGTTGGCCGCGAGTTGCGTGAAACGCGCGTGCGTGCCGACTCTATGGATCTGGCTCTGGTTACTTCGGGTGACTGGGCTTTCGCCGATAGCGACGCGCTCAAGCTTGCGGGCAAGATCGTCAAGGAACATTCGAAACTCACCAAACATCGGCTGTACGGGAGATCGGTGGTTTTACTCGCGCCCTTTAACGGGGTGGTTGGACCTGACAGGTGGACCGCCGACACACGCGGTGCCAGTGTTGTGTTGCTACTAGGGCGCCATGCCAGGGCACAGGCGCTGTTGGCGAGGTTGGGCGTGGTACTGGCGCATGAACTGTTTCATCTGTGGGTCCCGAACACGCTCGCGCTTGAGGGCGACTACGATTGGTTTTTCGAGGGTTTTACTCTCTATCAGTCTTTACTTACCTGTCTCCGCCTCAACCTGATCAAATTTGACGACTACCTGGACACGATGGCTCGCGTTTATGACTCATACCGCTCCCTACCGGACCATGATAGATTGTCTCTGATTGAGGCCTCAGAGCGACGCTGGACGGCCGCCCCGTCTTTTGTATACGACAAGGGAATGCTGGTCGCGTTCATCCATGATCTGATGTTGCGGCAGCTCACTCGGAATGGAACTTCAGGGGCTGATATCTACCCACAACTCTTTCGAATTGGCGCAACGGGACCAGGAAATGCGAACGAGGTTATGATGTCGATCTTGAACCGGCCGCCCGGAATGACGCAGTTTTTTGAACGTTATGTACGGAACCCCGGCGATATCGCGCTCGATGCGACTCTGGCCGCTTATGGCCTTCGGGTCGAAACCAAGGACTTTCGAACACGGATTCTGATTAACAAAGAACTTACAGTTGAGCAACATCGGTTACTTCGCTCCTTGGGTTATCAGGGGTAGTCGCGGTTGGGCTGACCTGCATCTCAGAATCAAAATGTCGATCCGTTTTTCTCAAACTTTACTTATCTTCACGCTCTTGGGTTTGGCGGTGGGTTGTAACACCCTCGCGAGGAGGGGCGATTCGGGTGTGGTGGTTGCGCGACGTGCCCAGATTCGCAGCTCGACGGCAGTTGTCGCGGCGGATCTGTTGGAAGTTAACCGCGGAGACGCGGTTGAGATTCTTGAGTCACTCGATGTGCAAGACCCAAGTGACAACACGCGAAAAGAGCGGTGGCTTCGCGTCCAGATGAATGATGCAGAGAACACCGAGGGCTGGATTGAGGCTCGCAATGTCATGCCGGAAGAAGTGCTCGAGGCTTCTCGTAGACTGGCTGAGGAAGACAAGGGGGTCCCCGCGCAAGCCACTGGACAACTGCGCGCCAGCTCGAATCTCCGACTGTCTTCCGATCGAAGCGGCAATGAAAACATTATGATGAGACTCGACACAGGGTCGAGTTTTGAAATCGTTGGTTGGAAACGGATACCGAAGCCTAAGTCCTCTGAAGCAATCGAAAGCGACGTGGCTCCAAAGGCAGGAAGCGCCCAACCGGTGGCCAGTCGTGGAGCGAGTCGTGGTCAGGAAGAGAACGAGACTGAGGAAACGAACGAGCTTTGGTACAAGGTTAGGCTGCCCCCGGCGATTTCTCCGGCACCCGCCGGCTGGATTTATGGCAAACAAGTCGAGCTGACAGTGCCTAGCGATATTATTTTCTATCGCACAGGTAGAGAGTTTGTCGCGTGGCAAAGGCTTGACGGTAGTTCGAGCGAAGCCGAAGGATTTTTAACCGATAAGAATGCAGGAAAGGAGGCGCGACCGGGCAGCTGGGTAATTCTTGAGAAGAGCAGCTCCAACCAGCCGCGCACGCTTGATGAACCCGATTTCGATCGTATCTATGTGGTCGGATATGACAAGCGCAATCAGGAGCACTACACTGCCTACCGTAGTTCTGATGTGAAGGGTTTCTTACCGCTGAGACTGGAGGGGCAGGGTGAAAACAAGACCTTTACTGTGCGCGCGCAAGATCAGGACGGCCAGATCAAGGAAGCGCGATATAGTGTTTACAAGGACGGTAGGGGAATATTGAAAGTGGCGGCTCCCGGTGCAGCCGTCGACGACAGGCGCCGGAGATAGCTTGGTCCCCCAACACGACGCCGCACGAAATCCTCTTTCCGTCGCGTCTTCAAAGATCTGAAGAGCGGTTTCTATGAATCGTCCAACAATAGTCGCAGTCGGGGGATTCGCATCAGACGTCGGCAAGACAACTCTGATGTGTCGGTTCCTGAAGAGTATGCCGGGTTGGGAAGCAATTAAGACAACTCGGGGCCACTATAGATCCTGTGGGAAGGATCCCCAGGCTTGCTGCGTGAGTCATTTGTTAGGTGATGAGCCGGTGGTCCGTTCCGGGCGCGACCAGACTTACGATCCCGGCAAAGATACTGGACGTTACTGGGATGCGGGGGCGAAGAATGTGCATTGGATGATCGCCACCGAGCATCAAGTAGAGAAGGGAATCAATCAGGCTCTCGAGCGCGTGCGATCAGGTGGAGTGATCATAGAAGGTAACAGTTTCACGCAATTTGTTGCCGTCGATTATTTGATAATGGTCGCTCGCGGAAATGATCTAAGAATCAAAGGCTCAGCCAGACGCGCTCTAAGCAAAGCTTCAGCTCTATATCTTTTGGATGGCGCAGAACACGAACACCATGCCCGACAGTCGTTCTGTGAATGGGCGAGACGTTCCGAACTAGGGAATCTGGTAGATGGGCTTCAGATCTACACTCAAGAGAGCTTTCCTCAGCTACTAGCCGATGTGCGCAAAAGTTGTTTCCCCTGTCTCGGGTAAATTGAAAATAACTGGCGCTACCCCGTAAACACTGAGGTGATCGAAGTGCAGCCTTTGGATGAAATGCTTATAGACTGTGAGACTCTGCACGGCCACATATGTGCAGGGCAACTGTTGGGCGCGCGCATGGCCCTGCTTGGGTGCGCTGCAGTCGGATTAAACGATCCGAAGAGGGCTGATAGAAAGAAGCTTATAGTATGGGTCGAGATCGACCGATGTATGGCTGATGCTGTCAGCGCTGTGACCGGGGCTCGACTGGGCAAACGAAGTCTCAAGTATGTGGATTACGGCAAGGTCGCCGCGACTTTTCTCAATACCGAGACCAATCAGGCTGTGCGTATAGTTGCGCTTGAGAGTTCGCGCGAATTGGCAGACAAGCGGCATCCGCAAGTACCCAGCCGCAGCGACAGACAGTTTCAAACTTATCGTGAGGCAAAGGATAGCGAGCTCTTCAGGATCGAGCGCGTGGAAGTTCATTATAGTGAATTGGATGCGCCTGGCCGGCCGCGTTCGCGAGTTGTCTGCTCGCGGTGCGGGGAGGGAATTAACGACGGGCGAGAAATCCGACTATCTGGTGACGACCAAGTTGTATGCAGACCCTGCGCATCGGGGGGCTACTACTATCTGAAAGATTTCAAATAGTTTGGGCAACCGACACTGCCTTTGCGCATCTAACCCTCTCCCTAACCACGGCCTCACGAATCAACGCGATAGCTTGCGAGGCTCTTCAGGGGGGCGTTGACAACTGATTGAATCTCCTTATAATGCCCATTCCTTCGGAGAAGGAATTGACATGAGGGGATGCCGAGGCACTAGAGAAGTGCGGCGCTTTTGTTCGCTAAAAAGGACCTTCAATTAAGGTTTAAACTTACCTTGACATAGTTAACCTCATAGGTTACAGTCTCCGTTTGCTTGGGGCGAGTTTAGGTCGTCTGTAAGGCAATCCAATACAGTTTGGAATCGATGTTTGAAAACTAGATAGAGCGTGTCCATATCAATGACCTTTGAGAGTCAAAACGCCGAGCGATAAAGCTCGCGTTCAAAACTCTGAAGAAGAGTCATTATCGGATACTGAACAACCAGTACGGATAATGTTCCAGAGAACAAATTCTAACGAGAGTTTGATCCTGGCTCAGAATCAACGCTGGCGGCGTGCCTCAGACATGCAAGTCGAACGCGAAAGTCCCCTTCGGGGGACAAGTAGAGTGGCGCACGGGTGAGTAACACGTAGGTAATCTACCTTCGGATGGGGAATAACAACCGGAAACGGTTGCTAATACCGCATAATGCAGCGGCACCTAATGGTGACAGTTGTTAAAGCGGGGGATCGAAAGACCTCGCGTCTGAAGAGGAGCCTGCGGCGGATTAGCTAGTTGGTAGGGTAACGGCCTACCAAGGCGACGATCCGTAGCCGGCCTGAGAGGGCGGTCGGCCACACTGACACTGACATACGGGTCAGACTCCTACGGGAGGCAGCAGTCGGGAATTTTGGGCAATGGGCGAAAGCCTGACCCAGCAACGCCGCGTGAAGGATGAAATCCCTCGGGATGTAAACTTCGCAAGAACGGGAAGAATGAGTAGGGGACAACACCCCCTATGATGACGGTACCGTTTGTAAGCTCCGGCTAACTCCGTGCCAGCAGCCGCGGTAATACGGGGGGAGCAAGCGTTGTTCGGATTTACTGGGCGTAAAGGGCGCGTAGGCGGCCTCCGCAAGTCAGTTGTGAAATCTCCGAGCTTAACTCGGAAAGGTCAACTGATACTGCGGGGCTAGAGTGCGGAAGGGGCAACTGGAATTCTTGGTGTAGCGGTGAAATGCGTAGATATCAAGAGGAACACCTGCGGCGAAGGCGGGTTGCTGGGCCGACACTGACGCTGAGGCGCGAAAGCTAGGGGAGCGAACGGGATTAGATACCCCGGTAGTCCTAGCCTTAAACGATGAATGCTTGGTGTCTGGGGTTATATAGTCCCCGGGTGCCGTCGCTAACGCTTTAAGCATTCCGCCTGGGGAGTACGGTCGCAAGACTGAAACTCAAAGGAATTGACGGGGACCCGCACAAGCGGTGGAGCATGTGGTTTAATTCGACGCAACGCGAAGAACCTTACCTGGGCTAGAATGCCTCTGACAACCTTAGAGATAGGGCCTTCTGGGTAAAACCAGACAGAGTGCAAGGTGCTGCATGGCTGTCGTCAGCTCGTGTCGTGAGATGTTGGGTTAAGTCCCGCAACGAGCGCAACCCTTATCAATAGTTGCCAGCGGTTTGGCCGGGCACTCTATTGAGACTGCCGTTGACAAAACGGAGGAAGGTGGGGATGACGTCAAGTCCTCATGGCCTTTATGTCCAGGGCTACACACGTGCTACAATGGCCGGTACAAAGCGCTGCAAACCTGCAAGGGGGAGCCAATCGCAAAAAGCCGGTCTCAGTTCGGATTGGAGTCTGCAACTCGACTCCATGAAGTTGGAATCGCTAGTAATCGCAGATCAGCACGCTGCGGTGAATACGTTCCCGGGTCTTGTACACACCGCCCGTCACATCACGAAAGTGGGTTGTACTAGAAGCGCCAGCGCTAACCCGCAAGGGAGGCATGGTGTAACGG
>JACDCK010000361.1 GCA_013817595.1 Pyrinomonadaceae bacterium
CAGGAGAATGATCGTCGGCTCATAATGCCGCCACTCGAAATCCGATTCGTTGCGCTTCATGAGCTAACCTCAGGCCGTGGTCTGCGAATCAGATGGAGCCGATCTTACCGGGGTAGTCATGAAAAAGTAATGCTGTGGGGTTGAAAAAAAGTCAGCGGCCCTTTGTCATTGAGGTTGTCTAACATCTCATCGTAGGAGTCGTCCCCATGAATAACCTCGGTTGTCCTAAATGCGGATCATCGCATCTCAAACGCAACGGTCATACGCACTACGGTAAACAGAAATGTGAATCAGGAGTTGAAATGACAGACAAGCAGGCCGAACTGGTAGAATTTTCTTACCATGGAAAATCAACTGATTCAGCTTTATCTGCTTGTCTGCCTCATTTACGATACCCGTTCAGAAACCTGTTTTCAACGCTTGAGCAATAACTCTGAGCCGCGGTTTACCGATCAGGAACTGGTCGCCATCTACTTGTTCGCACATCTGAACGGCAAGTTCGAGAAAAAAGCGATGCATCAGTTCATTGAGCAGTATTGGCACCACTTCTTTCCTCGCTTGCCCGCCTATCAGACTTTCGTGGCGCGGCTCAACCTGTTGGACCAGACCTTTCAGACCATCGGCGGCTATTTCAACCAACTGTTAGCCGAGAGCCGAGAGCCGGAGCTTGACCACGTCATTGATTCGATGCCAGTGATGCTCGCAAAGGGCGGTCATGCCTACATGGCACGGGTCGCCCGCGATGTGGCGGATGTCGGTTATTGCGCCAGCAAGAAAACTTACTTTCACGGCGTGCGCTTGCACACTATCGCGCAAAGACGGCGCGGAACGATCCCGCTCCCCACACAGATGTGGCTCAGAGAAGGCTCCTGCCACGATCTGGCGAGCGTGCGAGAGCAGGAGATCGCTCTGCCGCACAGCGTGCTCATCGGTGACAAAGCCTTCCGTGACCCGCTCTTGGAAGCGATGCTCAACCAGCAACAGACCACTCTCTACACGCCGCGCAAGAAACCCAAAGGGGGAGAACTGAGTGCAGACGAAAAGTATTACAACCGCCTCGTGAGTCGCTTGCGGCAACCGATTGAGAGTCTCTTCAATTGGCTGATTGATAAGACGGATATTCAAAGAGCCGGACGGGTGCGCTCAACCGAAGGCTTGATGCTGCATTGCTTCGGAAAACTAACTTTCGCTTTCTTATTGTTAGTTCTCAACCCCTGATTCACATATTTGTATCTCGCGCCCTTTTGGTTCTTTTCCCGAGACACTTTCACGCTGATGACTTCAACTTTTGTGCCAGGTCCGCCGACGCGTTTTTGACGTAGTGCGGTGACCTAATTACTCAAAAGTGACAGGTAATGGTTGATCTTTGAAAAAAGCCCTCTTCCCGATAAGCTGGAAAGTGTCCAAACCATCCAGTTCCAAGAGAGGGCTAACATGCTCGGCCTAACATGTGTACCACCGAAGGTATACGATTTTCTCTACCCATTCAAGCCACATTTCGGCTGCCCGCAAGCCCGCCACTTTGTGCTGTTCTGTTGGCTGTTAGTCGGCTTGATGCTGACACCAGACAAGGGCACGCTCAAAGGCGTCAGCCGGATTGTGCCGCCGCGCTTGAAGTACTGGGCACTGCTGCGGATGGTCAGGAGCGGGTGGTGGGACGAACACGCTTTGCTTCACGCCATCAGCGCTGACGTGCTGCGCACTTTGCCGCCGCCGAGCAATGGCGTGTTGCACATCGTCGGCGATGCGACCCTGAAAGGTAAGCGTGGTGAGCAGCACCCGTTGGGGCGCGTCGCGCGGATCAATGAACATGCCCAGTATTGCTTTGGCTTTGAGGTAGTATTACTGATCGCCAGTTGGGAACGGTTTCGCGTGCCGGTCGCCGTCGCGGTGATTGATCCGCAGCAGCAAGGCCATCAGAACAAGTTGTTTCGGCAGATGTTGGAGGAGTTCGTGCCGCCGGGTTGGGTGCAGCAGGTGATCGTCGAGGCGGATGCGGGTTTTGCGGCAACCGAAACGCTGAAGCTGATCGAGCAGATGGGGTATGGCTATGTCTTTGCGGTCGCGCGGACACGGAAGTTTAGTGATGGGCGGCATCTAAAGGATTTAGTACAGCACTTGCCGCGCAAAGCGTATCGGCGAGTCAAGAGCGTCAAGCCAGATGGAAGACGGCGTGATTATTGGGTTTATGAATGTCGGCGCAAGCTACACGGACTCGGTGAAGTGACGATCCTGTTATCCAAACAACGGCGCAACTATGGGCCGAAGCGAACCAAGATCATCGTGACCAATCTCAGAGGCGTGAGTGCGGGTGACATCTTGAGCCATTATGCACGGCGGTGGGGAGTGGAGGTTTGCCAGTCGCAACCTATAAAAATGACTTGGTGTCCCCTCAGGAGCCTGAGACGAACGATGGCACACCTGAGGGGTGGATTCAAAAGGGAGCACATAGGAGATATCCACCTGTTCTTCCGTG
>JACDCK010000362.1 GCA_013817595.1 Pyrinomonadaceae bacterium
GGGCAAGGCCGGACTCTATCCTGAAACAAAAGCTCCCGAAGTTTACGGTCGACTCGGTTTTGACATGGAACGTTTACTAGTCGACGCCCTCAGGAAAAATCAGCTGGGGACGCGGAGTGCGGAACGTCACACTCCCGTGATCATTCAGTCGTTCAGTCCAGAGAGTTTGAGAAAACTATCCGGGATGCTCAACCTGAAGCTGACGCTGGTCTTGCTGATTAATGAAGAAATGCGGACACGCTGGTTGACGCCTGCAGGACTTGCCGAAGCGAAGAGGTTTGCGAGCGGAATAGGTCCGGCGAAAGTCCTGCTGGACGAGGGTGTGATCGCGCAAGCACACGCTCTCGGGTTGACCGTTACCCCTTATACGTTTCGTTCGGCGAACACTGGACGCTTCAAGACTGTGAGCGACGAGATGAGTTATTACTTATATCAACTCGGCGTGGATGCGTTGTTTACTGACAACCCCGACCAATTCCCTCGCAAGAATTCATTGTAGGGGTGGCACTCCGTGGCCACCCCCGCCTTACGCTCGCGCGACGACCCTTCGAAAGTTGTGGAAAGGAAGGGGCGTCCACGGAGGTGTTCATTATCATGACATGCTTTACAGATCGTTATCATGACATCCTTTACAGTTGTTGAGGTAGGCTCCGGCTCAAGGAGGAGCTGGAGATGCCCTGGAGAACTGAAAGTGTCATGGATCAGCGAGTGGAGTTCGTGATTCGCGCGCAACGAGGGGAGGAAAGCATTGCCCAGTTGTGCCGTGATTATGGTGTCAGTCGCCCCACCGGTTATTTGTGGCTGAAGCGCTATCGGGAAGTGGGCAGGATCTCAGACTTAGCGGAACATTCGCGCCGTCCGTTGCATACGCCGGGACGGACGGCCGCCGCGATCGAAGCAATGGTGTTGCAACTGCGCGCTGAGAAAGGGTGGGGTGGTCCGAAGTTGGCGGAGCTACTCGGCCAGCGCGGGATCAAGCTAGCGCCAGCAACGGCACAGCGGATCCTGAAGCGAGCAGGACGAGTGGTTAAGCCGGTGGTGGAGAAAACCACGACGCGGTTTGAGCGAGCGGAATGTAATGAGCTGGCACAGATGGACTTCAAGGGCGAGTACACCCTGAGCTTGAAAGAAAAGTGTTATCCGCTGACGTTGCTGGATGATTGCAGCCGCTTTCTCCATGGGCTGTGGCCGCTGAGTAGTACTGGCGGTGCCGGCGTAAAGCAGACGTTGGAAGGCCATTTTCGCGCGCAGGGGGTGCCGCTCTCGATCTTAATGGATCACGGTACCCCGTGGTTCAGCACTACGAATCAGCACGGGTTGACGTGGCTGGCGGTCTGGTTAATCAAGCAGGGTGTGGGGCTGCGCTACTCAGGCATCGGCCATCCGCAAACGCAAGGCAAAGTTGAGCGCTTTCATCGAACTTTAAAAGCTCGCACTAGACATCGGGGTGCCCCCACGACGATGCCGGAATGGCGCGAATGGGCCGCAGAGTTTCGGCAGGAATACAACTATGAGCGACCCCACGAAGCGCTGGGGATGAAGACGCCGGCTGCGGTTTACAAGGCAGTCAACTTACGTCCCTACCAGGAACAACCTCGCGAATGGGAATACAGCGGTGGAGTAGTTAAACGCCTCAACACCCAGGGCATGCTGTATTACAAACAGCAAAACTACTTTGTCAGTGAAGCGCTGGCTGCGGAGCGAGTTAGAGTGGACGAACTGGAGGACAAGTTAGTGGTGACCTTCCGGCATCTCACCGTACGGGAAATCGATACGCGTACTGGCAGGAGTACCGCGGTGCTCCTGCCGGTACGGACCGCCGAACCTCCCCTAAAAGTGTAAAGGATGTAGTGATAACAACCCGTAAAGGATGTCTTGACAACAAACACACGGCGGGCCACCCCTACAGTAGTTGCTCCAGGAAACTCTCGCCGGCAGTCAACCGCAAACCAAAGTTATCCGCAATCGTTTGACCGATGTCGGCAAGCGAATCGCGACTGCCCAAATTAACTCCCCACCGAGCAGACTTCCCATAAACCAACAATGGCGCGTATTCGCGCGTGTGATCGCTGCCGGGAAACGTCGGATCATTTCCATGGTCGGAAGTAATCATCATCACATCGTCGGCACGCATTGCCGCCTCAATCTCGGGCAGGCGCGCATCAAAGTGTTCTAGAGCGCGGGCAAATCCTTCCGTATCGCGCCGGTGTCCGTAGAGCATGTCAAAGTCGACGAGGTTGGAAAAAATCAAACCGCGCGAATCCCGTTGCAGCGCCTCGATCGTCTGATCGATCGACTGTTCGTTGTTCTTAGCAGTGAGGTCCTGCGTCACACCGTTAGAGTCGTAGATTGAAGCAATCTTGCCGATGCAGACTACATCCAAATCTTCATCAGCCAACGTCACTAAAAGATTTTCGCGCGGCGGAGGCACCGCGTAATCGTGCCGATTCTCCGTGCGGTAGAAAGC
>JACDCK010000363.1 GCA_013817595.1 Pyrinomonadaceae bacterium
CTGGCCTTTTGAAGAGCAGCACGCGCACCCTCCGTTTGTCCCATCATGTAATTAGCCATGCCGAGGTGGAATTGAATTTCCGGATTGTCCGGCAGCTTCCCGCTGCTTTCCTGGAGCAACGTAACGGCCTGCTGGTAATCGCCCTTCTTGTATAGGATCCACCCCAGGGTATCTGTAGGTGAGGGGTTCGTTGGCTCCATCGCATGCGCCTTTTGCGCCAGGTCGTTCGCTTTTTCGAGATCGTTGAACCGCTCGGAATACAAATACGCGAGATTGTTAAGCGCCGGAACAGAATTGGGGTTAACTGCAAGGAGCTTCTCGTAAGCGTCCCGGGCCTTCGCCCAGTCATTGGTCTTTTCGTAAATCAGTGCTGCGACCGTGAGCGCTCGCGTGTCGCCAGGTTTCTTCGACAAAAGCGCTTCCAGCTGTCGAACGGCATCGGGCAGCCTGTTCGCGGAGACATACAGCGACACAAGTAGGTCATAGGCAGCGGAGGAGTTCGGATCCAGATCGGACGCTTTCACGAATGCAGCCTCCGCCTGATCGAATTTGCCCTGGGCAGCATGGATTTTGCCTTCCATGAGGTGCGCCGTGGCAGATTCTGGCACCTTCTGGCGCAGCTGCTGCACGCGATTTGTGGCGGAAGCGAAGTCACGCGCGGCAATGTCCAAGTCCACAAGCTGCTCGATCGTCCCCAGGCTCTCTGGATTCAATTCCGCCGCCTTTTCGAAGGCTTTGCGAGCTTCGTCTCTTTTGTTCTGCTGGCGCAGGATAACACCGAGCATCTCGTATGGCTGCCAGCTATTCGGCTGGAGGTTGATCTGCTCTTGCATCACCGCAGCGGCATCGTCCAAACGCCCCACCGCGCGATAGGCGTCCGCCAGAAGGGCACGAGCTTGGAGCTGAGCCGGCTGTTTCTTCAGCAGTTGGACCATCTCAAAGATGACCGGCTGGGGCTCGCGGGCTTTTAGCCGTATCTCGGCACGCAGGAGCAATGCGTCGGTATAACCGGGGGAGACAGACAATGCCTGATCCAAGGCTGCTACGGCCTGCGCCGGGTTTCCGTTCTGCACGTAAGCCTGCGCCAACCTGAATTTAATGAGCGGGATATTTGGATAACTCTTGTCCAGACGTTCCAAGCTTTCCGCGGCTTTCCTGCTTTCTCCCTTTGCCATCCAGGCGCTAGCCTGGACCATGCGCGCATCGAGATTGTCCGGATCCCGGCTGAAGACGTTCTCGACGAGCTTTATAGCTTCGTCGTATTTTTTCTCTCGCAGAGCAACCTGTCCGAGCAGAGACCAGGCGGCTACAAAATCAGGCGCCTGTGCGACGACTCGGTTCAGGAACGTTTTCACGTCCTCTGGTGCTCCCGTTTGCAGCGTAAATTCGGCGTATTTCAAGCTCTCGCTTGACCTTCCCGGTGCGAGTTCGGCTGCGGTTTTGAACTCCTGTCCAGCCTCAGGTATGTTCTTCTTGAACAATTGAAGGATTGCCATCGCTGTATGCGCGGGCGCTGATTTGGGATCGAGGCTCAGGGCGCGCCGGAGATTATCTTCCGCAGACGCGGCGTCGCCTTTGCGCAGCGCGAGGTTCGCAGCAGCTAAAAAGAACCCGGCGCTTTCGCGCTCTGGAAACTTCTGTAGCTGCTCCTCCGCGAACGCAACGTCCTCGGGACTGAGGGCGGTCTCCACGAGAAGCATGAGCGCGTTCGTTTCCGCAGGTGATTGCTCCAGGATTGCGATGGCTTCCTTCCGTGCCTCAGCACGCTGGCCGATCGAGGAGAGAACGCGGGCCAATTTTATTCTGTTTTGCAGATCGCTCGGCGCGAGTTCCCGGGCCCTCACGAGAAATTGACCGGCACGAAGAGGCGCACCCTCCTCCGCCCACATCTGGCCAATGCGCGAAAAGGCTCTGGAATTTTCAGGATCGATCCGTAGCAGCTTCAGGTACTCGATCTTGGCCTTGTCGTAATCGCCAGCTGTGAAGAATCGCTCGGCACGTTCCGAGAAACGCGCCTTTTTGGATTCCGTGCTGCAACCAGAGACGATCGCCGCGATGAGCAACAGCATGCTTGCGCGAGCGAAAGCGGATGATGGAGTTTGCATGTTTGTTTCTCCTTACTTGGTCTTCGAGGAAGCCAAAGAGCGATCTTCCGGGTGCATGATCGCTCGGGGCCAATGAGCAGGATTATTCCCGAGAAATTCCCAATTTTTCCATCAGCTCGTAGAGGGTTGGTCGGCTGATTCCCAATTCGGTGGCTGCAGAGCTGATTCTTCCCAAGTGCCTCTTGAGGGCCTGTTGAATCATTTCCCGTTCGACAGCCTCGCGCGCTTCTTTCAGTGTCGAGGAGCGTAGGGTCTCTTTGGAGGACGTCAATTCCAAGTCCCGTTCCGTAATGCGCTTGGTATCTGCCATGATCACCGCGCGTTTCACTCGGTTCTGCAATTCGCGGACGTTCCCAGGCC
>JACDCK010000364.1 GCA_013817595.1 Pyrinomonadaceae bacterium
GTCTGCACGTGGACCCTCGTGGACTCTACCGAACGCCTTGCAGATATCAGATACGCAGATATGAGATACAATGACGCTGTCTGAATCGCCGCTCGGACAACCTAGCAGTTAACCGAAGGGTTATAGGTTCGAATCCTATCTGGGGAGCCAATAAAACTAATAATAGTAAAGGCTGGCTGGCTCTAGACTAGAGTTTTGCACATTTATGCAGCAGCTTTGGCCCACTCTACAAGGGGTTCAAGTATTTTTCGCGTATGCGCATCGAGTCTGGAGTCGCCGAAAATTCTTTCGTGCCAGGTGGCCTGGCGCAGAGTTCGCAGCATATCTTCGAAGGAAACCGAGGTCTTGCGGTTGTACCAGATTCGGTCAAGAGCCGACTGGGACGCGGAGCGATAGCCCGACTGGGCGTACCACAGCAGGGTCAGATCGTAGATATAGAGGACGAGGGGAGCCGTGCGTTGAGTGGCTTGGGAGACGCGGTTTTGCGGATCTTCGAAACCGAGGAACTGCTTGACGTCACGGAAGCAAACCTCCAGAGGCCAGCGAAGAGCAAAGGTTTCGAGTATCTTCAGAGGCGTCAGAGTAAGGTCGGTGGAGAAGAAGCAATCGTCACGGCGGTGGCCCTTCGGATCGCGGACGACAACGACGCGCAGCAGCCTCTGCCCGGCGCTGGAATACCATAACGCGTCGATCGACTGATAGCAGACTTTGACCTTACGGCCATAGAGCCGCGCGGTGGCCTTGATCCAGGGCCGCTGGGCATCCTGCGCCATCTGCAGTGGATTAGGTAACCGCTGACCTTTCTTGCGGCGGCGGCCGCGGCCGGCGGTTGGTGGTGGCGGCGGCTCAAACAGAGCGGCCTTCCTCGTCATGCGGCTGATCAACTCCGTGTTGACCGGCAGGTGGCGGCTGATGGAGCCACCGGCATACTCACTGTCTCCGAGCACGCGGAGTTTCCGCGAACCAAGCCAGCCAGCAACGACCTGAATCATTTCCAGAGCCAGCTGGGGACGGGTTCGATATTGCTTCTCAGTGGCCTGGCCGGTTTGTTTCTTTTCCAGCTTTCCGCCGCGGCCGGGAGCAAGTTTCGAGTTCTTCCGTTTGCGATAGAGGCGGATGAGGATGGGTAGAGCCCAGACCTTCTGGGGAGCGAAGGGAAAAGAGACGTGCAGGGAGAAGACCACCCAGCTATGGCCGAAGGAGAAGACAGGTCGTTTCTGGGTGGAGCGGAGAGGGTCATGGTGCATGTCCGCTCCCCAGATATGACGTCCGGACTTGCGGGCCAGAGTGTCATCGACGGCGCCGGTGAGGATCTCGGGACAGAAGGGCAACAGGAGATCGAAGACGCAGCGGCCGAGGTCGTCGAGATTCCAGCGGGCCTGGCTGAAGAAGCGATGAAACGAGCAGAAGTGTTTGAAGTGGCCCAGTTGGCCAGACTGAATGATGCGCGTCAGGGAACGGCGGCCGGAGCAGAGAATCCAGGCGCAGGTCACGGCCCAGAAAGAGGAGAAGCTGGGCTGCGTAAAGCAGGGCTGAAAGGCAAGCAGGAACGGAGCGAAGGAACGGACCAGAAGATCGGGCATCACGGCATCCTCATCTTCCATCTCATATAAATGAAAGATTAAACCGCAAAAAAAAGACCCCTACTGTCGCTGGCGCTTACGTTCCTTCAGCAAATCGAGGTTCACACGGGCGATCTGCTTCAGCACCTTCTGCATCTGAGCGAAGGCGCGCAGACTCTCCTCGACCTCTTTCTTCATCTCGCCGGGGATGGGGACCTGGCGGACCTGCCGATCTCCCAGACTGACGGAGAGAATCCAAATCGGCCCGTGACCTTTGCCCTTGCCCTTTTCGCAGAAGCGGCAGCCGGGTTTGTTGCAACGGACCATACGGCTTAACAAGGAGCCCGGCAGGATCGCACCGGGGTCAGGCATTTGCTGAACGAACTTCTCGCGGGAAGCGATGAGCTGAGCGGCTCTATCTTTCATTTAACTACTATGAAAGATAGCATACCAGCACAAACCACGCAAGAAAAAAACAACAGAACACCAAAGAATTGTTTTGGAGTGAAGGATCGGGCTCTTGGAAGCCCGGCAAACTTCATGGCCCAACGAGGAAGGGCATCAAAAAGTGCAAAACTCTAGGCTAGAGAGTTCGTAGAAACGCGAGCAGTGCTCTTTTGTCCTCCGCCGAAAGCTTAAGTCCGAATGCGTGACCCTTCACTGAGCGGTTCCGTCCGTCAGGACCTGCGTATCCAGTCGGAACGTAATCGTCCCCTAGGCGCGCAGGATCGAACCAGTCTTCAAGTGTCGCAACCGAGCCGTTGTGCTCAAAGGGTCCGCGGTACCATACGCCCTTCAACGAAGGCACCTTGTAATAGCCGGTCCCTTTGCGCGTCTGGAGAGCATAGCGCGGATCAGTGCTCACGCGTCTTTCCATAATGCCAAAGC
>JACDCK010000365.1 GCA_013817595.1 Pyrinomonadaceae bacterium
ATCGCCAGTTGGCCCGCCAAGCCACAGGAAGTGGCGAAGAAAACGATAGCGAAATACGGTCAACCGAACGAAGTCACCGCCACTATGCTCGTCTGGCACAACAACGGACCGTGGAAGCGCACGGTCGTCTATCGTGACGTAGTGCAGCACAACTTCCCGATGCCGCACCCCGACCTGCTCGAACAGTTCATCGACTACCAAGTGCCGGTGGCGAAGTTCTCCGACTTGGCTGCATACGACGGTAGCGTGATCGTCGAGCGCACGAAAGGCGTGATGTCGGCGCGATGCGATAAGGAAGAGATGAACTTTCTTGCGCTCAACTTAGCCAACGACATCGTGACGGGCAAGCGTTCGGTCGCGGACGCGCGCAAGTTCTACGCGGAGACGGCGATGGCATTCATGAAAGGGCAGATGTCGCCCTACACGCAAGGATTGCAATTCCAAGTGCCGAAGGGCAACGTCGGCGACCCGGATCAACCGGCGCAGATGATGAAGATGAAGTAAGGGCGAGTCGCAAGCCTCGCCGCATATAGCAGGGCTTTTCCCAAAACCTACCGTTCGGATGCGCCCTCAGCGGATGTTGGAGTGCAGCCGGACGGTAGGTTTTGTTCATACAAGCGACAACAGAAAGGAGAAATGCTGTGAGCCAGAAGAATGCAGATCAAATAGTAAGAGATGGAGAAGGCGTTGCTACTTACCTGCCGAAAGAAGAGTCCGGGATTTCATTCCCGCCTGATCACACGGCGTTGCTGGTGATCGATCCCGTCAATGACTTTCTCTCCGAAGGGGGAGCCGCTTGGGAGTTGACCAAAACAACTGTTGAAAAGAACGACGTGATAGGCAATCTAAAGCGTGCTATTGAGGGCGCACGAGGGCGAGGCATCTCTGTCCTCTTCGGTCCGATGGCATACACCGAAGAGGACTACGCTGACGAACAGTTACAACGGAGAAGCGGGATCAACCGCTTGATGTTCGAGAGAAAGATGTTTCTGGCAGGCACTTGGGGCGCAGACTTTCACACGGATTTGCAGCCGCGCCAAGAGGATACCGTTCTCTTACCGCATAAGAGTTGTGATGTTTTCCAGACCGACCTTCCTGAGCACCTCCGGCGGCTAGGCATCACTCATCTGGTCATCGCCGGCATGACTGCCAACCTATGTTGTGAGTCAACGGGGCGGCACGCCATGGAAGCGGGCTTCGATGTGACGTTTCTCTCCGATGCCATCGGCGCGGCAAGTATTCCTGAATACGAAGCTTCGATCCGCGTGAACTATCCGCTGATCGCCAATGCCGTCATCACCGTGGACGAGTTTTTAGCCGCCTTAGAGGCTTCGACCATAAGCCCCAATACAGTGCAGGCGGGCGATACGGTTCATGGCTCCGACCATGGCGAGATTGGCACGGTCGAAAGGGTGGTCGAGGCGACGGAGGAGACGGAAGGCTACCTACTAGTGCCGAGCGGGTTGATCTTCAAAACCGATACCTATATCCCGTTGGATGCAGTGGTCAAGCGCAGTGGCACGGACATCTTCATCAACATCCCGAAGCTGGTAATAGGAACGATGCCGTGGACAGAGCCTCCTTCACGAATTGATCGACAGGCGAAGCGCGGTCCTCGTGCAAAGGAAGTGGGCAAGCTGTATGGCTCGCGCGCTCCGTCCGTTCATGAGCAATCGTGACGAGAGACAACATTCTGAAAGGCTCGCGCCGGGCATCACCGGGAGAGGGTGACAGCACGGACGATGAATTAGATCAGTGTTTGGACGAGGCGAACCTTCGAGCAAGACGTGATTTTTCGCTTGCATGTAAGAAGAGGTGATAAGGAAAGTATGAGGCTCAGAAATTCCCTAATCGCGCTGCTCACCCTCGTTGCTACCCTCTCGCTATCGTGTGCAAGCTCGACGGAGGCGCAGCGCAGCACGAGCCGTAGCGCTGACGAGCGTTACCCGGGTTGGCGCACGAATACCGCGAAGCGTTCAATTGACCTCAGCGAACTCATATCCGGCGGTCCTCCGAAGGACGGCATCCCGGCTATTGATCGTCCAAACTTCATCGCCATTGCTGAGGCGGGCAAGTGGTTGGGCGGTAACGAGCCGGTGATCGCGCTTGAAGTTGAAGGAGAGGCGCGAGCCTACCCACTACAGATTCTCATCTGGCATGAGATCGTCAACGACGAAATTGGGGGGGTGCCTGTCGCCGTCACCTTCTGCCCGCTCTGCTACAGCGCGATTGCCTTTGATCGTCGGGTGGACGGGCGGACGCTCTCGTTCGGCGTCTCGGGGATGCTGCGCCATTCGGATATGGTGATGTACGACCGCGCGACTGAATCGTGGTGGCAGCAGTTTACGGGGGAAGCCATCGTCGGCGATCTAACGGGCACGAAGCTGCGCCAACTGCCCGCGCAGATTGTGTCTTTCAAGCAGTTCATCGAAGCC
>JACDCK010000366.1 GCA_013817595.1 Pyrinomonadaceae bacterium
CCGCCCGACGACCCGCACTTCTTCTGGTCCCTTTCCCTCAGTTTCTCGTGCATTTTCGCACAAAGACGGCTGGTTATGTACCTCAAGGTGCAATATTAATCAGGTTTAATCAAAAGTTTGTTTAGGTAGCTTAGCCCACCTTGCCTCTAGAGCCTAGAGACTCGTGCTGCTTCTATCACCCGGTTACCTAGAAGGTTAATCTCCTCGGTAACCCCTCACCCTCGTCATAGTCTCATGAACGATCCTCAATCAGGCACGCCGGCCCCTTAGTCTATGTAATTCAACCGGCTCATAAGGGGATAAGAAGGGCCATCCCACTGCTAGTCGTCTCTATATGCGTACCAGCCTCGCTGGGTCGAAGGGTTATAACACCACTCTCACCCGAGCCGCTCCGAGTGCCTCTTTGCGAGCTCGGCCTGGGCAGCCTTCAAGATCGTATTCGCGTACCCTCGAACATACTCCCTATAGTTGTAGTGGGTGCTCGGGAATGTCTCGTCTTTCAGCTTGTCTTTGAGGTACATCACTACGCTGCCTATCAGGGAGAGGATTTCCTCGTCGGATGCGCTTTGCAGCTTGCGCCCAAACTCTATCCACTTGCCCAAAGGGAGAATCTCCGGCTTCTCTACTGGCCATACGGTCCCTGCTAGAGACGTTGGGGCCAGACCCGATTCTTTTTCTTTCCGTGAGCCTGCTACATTGTTCACTTTTTACCTGGGTCCTTTTACCTGCGTGTATGCTCCCAGCGTTCTCGTTCCACGTCTGCCAAAAAGCCTAAGAGCAAAATGGTGCCGACGAGCACGATGATGCCGAGCGGGATTCATTCTAGTGGCTCAGTAGGGATGCTGGGTTAACAGCCGGTGAAAGTTAGATTAATAACCATGTCGAGACGCAAGCAAAAGGCAGGGGCCACCTGCATCTTCTCGCCGCGGTTGATCGCCTAAGCTGGCCCAGGCGGTTCTTCTGTTACAAAGCCTCGATGCCCCATCTTCTTCTCGTGCTCCACTTCGACCTCCTCCAGCTTTTCAACTGCCTCATCCTTGTCTTTGCCGTGCACATTACCGTCAGCCCCACACAACGGGCACCAGTACTTGATATCGTACCCAGCCATTCACCGCTCCATCTAGTCGTCTTGTTGATAGCGGCATTCTACCCCAGCGGCTTCACAACACCCGGAGATAGCTGCGGGCAAATGTTTCCCCGGTCATGCCTGTCCCCGCCTTGCCTTGTCTCACGGAGTGCTGGAGCTAATGCGTGCTCCAGCGCCCCTTCTTTCGTTCGGGCGATAAGCGCGGCGGCGGTCGATAGAATCATCTTCGCGGTCGATGCGGCTAACACTATCGACAGCTCATAAAGCTCATAAAAACGTCCTTACGGGCTATACGGTCGATGCGGTCGGTGAACTTCCGCACACCTCTGGCAGAGAAGCTCGGGGTGCGGTGCTTTGTGTGCACCTCTTCGGAAGAAGCTCTCACCCCTCTTGAATCCCTGTGGTTAAGTATCCTCGTAAGATGCCGTTCCCCTGCTGGGAACCTTCTCCTCCGGCGCAACCGGCTATCAGCAAAAGCGCCAGCACGAGCTCCATCATGGTCGTCAGCCGAACGATGCTACGGCCAGGCATGTCCTCTTCTCCTTCGGTTCCCGTAATAGTACGAGAACGATGCCATCAGGCCAACTCCGGCGCAGGCATAAGGATTGCGCGTAGCTAGGGCTGCCGCTAGTCACCGAGCTGCTTAGAAGGCGTGTTCTCGGAAAGGTATATCCAGGATCGTGAATAAAACTGGTTTGAGAGCACGAACCTCAGCGCTTTCGTCCCCGGCGCCGAAGCGGAGACACGACACGTGGTGGCACCGAATAAGAACTCACTGCCGCGCCTGCGACGTAGGGTGAGAACCACCACCCCCTGTTAGCAGTGGGAGGTTAGAACCTCTTCTGAGGGGGCTAGAAAGCCTATAAAGCTATAAAGCCGCAGAGCCAGTGCCAGCGCCCCCTGGGCCCCTAGAGCGTGTTATGGACTTGGTGCGACTACGGGGGCGATCTCTGATAGAGGGGAAAACAAGCGAACGCAACTTCGACCAACCGCCGCAAAGGCCATACCTATGCGAGAACGCCCTCACTCCTCCACCGCTGGCGCACCAGCACGATTGACTCGCTGAGCCTAAGAATATTGACCACGACCAGACGATTACCGTGCCTGGTGGCGTCGAGCGGAGCTACACACGGAGCCAAGGAGCCTCACCTCTTATTGAGAATACCGCTTAGGTGACGCCTTTTAGCCCACATGTTCTGCACCACCGTTCCCAGGGCAGAGTTCATAACACCCTCTAGATGCGTGTTGTCAGGTTCATGCCCACAACTCCTTAATGTGACCTTGAGGGCGCCCCAACATCCTGTTGATCAGAAGAGCGTAGGTGTAGGCGCAAATCTTCGCCG
>JACDCK010000367.1 GCA_013817595.1 Pyrinomonadaceae bacterium
GGAATGTGCCCTGCGTTGGGTTCACGCAGATCGAGCTTCCTGCAAGAGCTTCCGATCAGACGGGTTGAATGCTGTGGATTTGGGTGTGTTGAAACTACCTCGCAGTAATCAGCTCCGCTTCGGGGATAAGCGGCAACAAGCTGTGGGGCGCCCGTTGAATCCAAGGTCATAAGAATGGCGCAGTGAAGCCGTTCGCTGCGGTGAGTGGGCAGCGTCCACTTCAGCGGCGTGCGTGTCTGTAGTCGTTAGCGCCTGAATGTGCCGAGCGCGGCGCCAAGGAAATTCAACGCGACCTAGGCGCCCATGCAGTTTAATTGCAGCGGAGGGAGCCGAATGGTCGCAGCCGCCCGATAGTTCTGTGTCCGAACCAGAAGAAAACTATGAATACAGACAAAGACAGAGATGCAAATCGAGATCCAATCACCGGCGCTCCCGGCTCTCACCCAGTGGGAACCGGTGTCGGGGCAGCTGGTGGTGGCGCAACAGGCGCGGCCATTGGGGCAGTGGCAGGTCCCGTGGGAGCCGTGGTCGGGGCAGCAATCGGCGCCGTCGCCGGCGGTTACGCCGGCAAAGGGGTGGCCGAGATGATCGATCCCACCGCGGAAAACGCTTACTGGCGCGACAACTACCGCGACGAGTCCTATGTCAATCGGGACTTGGATTACGATCAATACGAACCCGCCTATCGGACGGGCTACACTGGCTACGGCAAGTACGCCGGCAGGAAATGGGATGACGTTGAGAATGACCTCGAGAGAGACTACGACCAAGGCAAGGGCAGCTCGAGTCTGGCTTGGTCCGATGCCAAACACGCTTCTAAAGCAGCCTGGCACAAAGTGGAACGCGCGCTTCCGGGCGACGCGGACGGCGATGGCCGGTAAGCTTAAGTAGGAAACAAGTTAAGGGCCCGCGAACTGCAGAGTTCGCGGGCTTTTTTGTTGCCGTGGACCTCGCGCCACTCTTTCACATGCACCGCTTCTGGGACAGGTTGACTAAGGAGGAAGCGCGCCCAATTTGCGCCGTCTGACTTTTCTTACCCAGGATCCCTCGCACCTGGGTGGCTGCCTAACGAGTTGAACTGCTCGCATCAGCCGTTCATAAATTAGCAGCAACTCGAAGGTTATGGCCGCAGCCTTATGGTCAATCATGGTTTGAGCGCTCAAAAGCTGTTGAAACCGAGGAGTTTTACCGCACTGGTTTGTCCCACGCGTCAATAAAAGAGCTCTTGTGTCACACCAGCGCATGCTGCTGGCTTTGGAACAGAAGTCCGGTCCTCACGTGCCTTTGTGGCGCAGCTACTTCCAGCCAGCCGGGCGCTTGGTTGGACGGTCACTGATCTTCTCATTGTACAGGGATCATCCTGTCAATTGTCGCGGTGTCAGCTTGAACCGAAAACATGAAAACATGAGTCCGAGGGGAACACAAAGGACCGGCCTAACGAGAGCTTGAAGTAAAGAAATCGCCCTTTGGAGCGTGGGCGCAGCCCGTGGTCTAACCTGAAGCAGGTCAAACGTCCTTGTTCCACGCCCTAGATTGGGCCCGCCCTCGTTCCTCTTCCACAAGATCGCATTGATTATATGGTGCTGAGAGAAGAGAGCTCACGCACGGATAGGAGTAGGAGCCGCAGGGAACCAACCACGAGTCAGCGGAAGAGAAAGCGCACCAAAGACCCGCATCCAACCCGAAGCAGCTAACCCAATTAACTAAAACCAAGCCCAGAACCCGTTACCACGCTTGACTCCCTACATAGGGGTTACGCGTTTTGCGCTACATGGTGATAAAGCTCGGATTTCAGACGGTGGAAAAGCGCGGGCATAAGCTGGCGGTCGTCAGACTTCCATTTGCGACGATCTGCTTCTTCCGCATACTGATTCGATGTCATAGGAATCGCGTAACGCCGGGCCCACTTGATATACTCCTGCAGTCGGCTCAATAGGTCGAGCTCCGGCTCAGATACCGTTGTAACTCGCCGGACGTATTGGGCTGAGGCCGTGCCCGCCGTCTTCCTTGAGGGTGCGCCACTCGATGCCCTTTTACACCGCGGTTCGCGAACTACCGTTCGCCACATGCTGAAGTCCTTCTCGGACATGCCAGACCCCCTCGTCGCGAATCGTGATTGATTGATCATCGGGCGAGACAGGGCTTACCTGCAGGGCAAGGTCGACTACTGCTGCTCCGGCATCATAGCTGTTTCTTACGAGCTCCAGAAGCGCGGTCGTGTGATCTTTGATGCTGTCTCGGCCCCAAGTCAGCATAGCGCGAGCGTCGACTGTGAAATGCTTTGCGGGTGAGGCTGCCTCAGCGTCGGAGGTTTCGGCGACCATCTCGCTTAATCTGCGCGAGCCTACGTCGGTAGTCGAGCGTCGAGGATCTTAGGCACGACACGAATGACCGAGAAAATCCGTTGAAACGCACAGTTTTCTG
>JACDCK010000368.1 GCA_013817595.1 Pyrinomonadaceae bacterium
GCCAGCAGAGTGGTGATGACACCGATGCCTCCGACCAGCTAGTGTCCAAGTGGGTGCGCGATGAGGAGCGCGGCCCATTCGCCCGTTCTCTCTTCGGCAGGAGCTGATGGCTGAAAAAAGAACCGTGGCGCTAGAATAGAAAAGCCAGCGTACATCAGGGCGGCTGCTAGGCTCCACACGCGAACCGCTGCCGCTATTGGGTACTCTTGTTGCCTCGGTCGACCGAGGGTTGCTTCGAGCAGGCGTGCCGAAGCTACAGCAATGAACGCGATGGCGACGAGGCCAACAGTAGCGCGGCCGATCGGCCCTGCGGCCAGTTCCTTCAATGCACCAGCCATGTTTTCGGGTGTTTTGCCTACGTAAATAGCCGCTCGGATCGCGGTGAAGCCGATCGCGCAATAAAGCAGTCCTTGAGCAAACGCGCCTGCAACAGCGAGCCACTCAATTAGCCGTCCAACTCTGTTTCGGGTGGAAGGCGCCACTTCCTAGAATTACGTCAGATATAACAGGCACGCGCTTAGAAAATCAAAAGTGACTTAGATGCCTACTGTGACACCCTGAGGCTTCGACTTACCAATGAGGCAGACAGGGCCACTCTTTTTCAGTTCGGTCGTAATAGATCGCGGTAACAAACGCCCGGCTTATTGGCACCGCCACCTGGTAGCCGATGAGCAGTAGCTGCTTTCAGCGCGTTCGCCGTGCTAACGTGAAGCTGCGTCCCTACCGCCGCCCACTCCTCGATTTCCCACCGCCCCTACGCGACGAAGGATTTGGAAGAGGATTTGGCGCCGCCGTGGCTGCTGCATAAAACGTTCGACTCAAACAACTTACCCGATCTAGTTTCAAAAAATCTCCCCGAAACTACCCTTTACATCCCTGAGACGCAGCGCACGTGAGGTAACGAGATCCTCCGAGATCCTGCAGAGGACGCTCCCAGGCTTGGACCTAACGCAGTTACCGCAAGTTCTTATCGAGCACCGTTCGAGCACGAAGAGAAACTCGCCATCACTGCGAACCAGCAGCAGTCGAAACGGACTGCAGGCTTATCGCAGCTGTGTCGTGAAGCGAAGATGATCCGACAACCACGAGTCTAATAGGCGGCACATCGCCGTGCAAACCAACCCCAGCATGATGAACGTTATTCCAAAGCGATCACTACTTTTCCTCGAGCGTGCCCCTCTTCCACATAACGAATCGCCTCGGGGAGCTCGGTCAAGCCGTTGTAGCGACGGTCGATCACCGGGTTCACTTTTCCGGATTGCATCAGGTCGCGCAGGTGGAGCAGGTCGTCTCGGTTGATCGTCGATATCATGAAGCCCATCTGCTGCTTCACGAAGGGTTTTAGCAGGAAAGCTCTTAGAACTGAGTCCATGGGCGCGAGCCAGCGGCCCTTCGGACCTCCTATCATAACGTAATTCCCCTCCGGCTTCAGCGCGCGCCTGTTCGCTAACAAGCCGTGGTTACCGACCATATCGAGGATGAGGTCGTAACGCGCCGCGCCTTTGGTGTAGTCCTCTTTTGTGTAATCGATCACGTGATCCGCGCCGATGGAGCGGACCAGGTCGGCGTTTCTGGTACTGCAAACGCCAGTGGCGTCCGCGCCGAGAGTCTTGGCGATCTGGACTGCAAATGTCCCGACGCCGCCGGAGGCGCCGTTAATCAAAACCCTCTGGCCGGGCTGAAGCTTTCCCTTGTCGCGAAGCCCTTGCAGGGCAGTCATTCCGGCGATTTGCACCGCACCCGCTTGCTCGAAGGACAGGTTTTCCGGTTTCGGGATTAGGTATTTCTCCAACATGACCACATACTCGGCAAAGGCGCCGGTTTTCCCGCCGTATACTTCATTGCCAGGCTTGAACTGCGTGATGTTCTTGCCGACCCCTTCGACTGTTCCGGAGAAGTCAACGCCGAGGCGTGCGCTCTCCGGTTTGCGCAGACCGGTGCCGAGGCGCATGACGTATGGCTCGCCTCTCATGAAATGCCAGTCGTAGGGATTAATCGACGCGGCGCGCACTTTGATCAGGACCTGATCGTCGTTCGGAATCGGCTTTGCGATGGTCTCAAGCTTGAGGACCTCGGGTGAGCCGTACTCGCAGTAGACAATCGCCTTCATGCTCTCGCCCTGCACCGCAGTGAGGCTCTCACAATCGTTCGTAGACCTCCAGTAGGCGATGAAGAGCAAGAGTCCGCCGACGAACAACGCGACTAAAAGCCCAACCCCGCTCCACTTTACGATCCGCTTTAAAATACGTTTTAGCTTCATAAGCCTTAACTAGTCTTGTCATTCTGAACGAAGTGACGAATCATTACGTGCGCCGGGTTGCGAAGCTGTTTCGAGCCGACTAATGAGAGCTTTTGGGACCGTAAAAGGGCCCTAGCGGACTATCCGCTCTTGTCCGCTACTCTGACACTCTT
>JACDCK010000369.1 GCA_013817595.1 Pyrinomonadaceae bacterium
AAAAACCGTCATCGATCAGTTCACGCGCGAACGCCAATCGGCAGACGAAAACGGGTCCGGTCAGCCTCAAGCATCAAAGAACGGTCCGGCACCCAGCAGTTTGCCAGACGGGGCGGCTGCTTCGATACCGGACAGCGATGGAGCCCACGACGAACGTATACTCAAGGCGGGAGGAATACCCGTGTGGAAGCGACTGTTGGACTGCACATTGATAGCTCTGACCTGGCCGCTTTGGCTGCCAGTCATGCTTTTGATAATGGTCGCGATAAAGCTGGGCTCGCGGGGGCCGGTCTTTTATCGACAAGAGCGGGTGGGCTTTCGGGCCAGGCGCTTCATGGTTTTTAAATTCCGCACCATGAAAGTGAACGTAGAAACGCAGACGCACGAGTCTTACCTGGAGCGTCTAATGTTAACGGACGCACCGATGGTGAAGCTGGACGCGAAGGGTGATTCGCGGCTGATCAGGTTTGGTCGGTTCCTGCGGGCAGCCGGGTTAGACGAGCTGCCCCAGTTGTTCAATGTGTGGAACGGGGAAATGAGTCTTGTCGGTCCCCGCCCATGCACGGTCCACGAGTTTAGCTGCTATAGGCCGTGGCAGCGCGAGCGAGTGAATGCTCCTCCGGGGATGACAGGTTTTTGGCAGGTAAATGGAAAGAACAGCACCACGTTCAGCGAGATGATCGATATGGATATCCTTTATGGCAACAACATGTCGTTCAAACTCGACCTCCTGATTTTGGCGAAGACATTCCCGGCTATCCTTAGACAGCTTCTCGAAACGTGGGGCCTTAACCGGCCAGACTTTCGCAAGCGAGATCTCGGCCATGCAAGAATGCCGTTTGTCAATTCCCCGAGTCAGTAGGTTCCACATGAAAAAAGGAGCAGTGTCTCTCGGAGTCGTTGGGTGCGGCTACTGGGGGCCGAACCTGGTTCGAAACTTCAAAGGGTTACCGAACTGTCACGTCAAAGCCATGTGCGACGTGAACGAAGCGCGGCTCAGCCACCTGAGAACTGTGTATCCCGATGTGGAAGGGATGACTGATCATCATGAATTCCTGAATGGGATCGGATTGGACGCCGTCGTGATCGCCACTCCTGTCAAACACCATTTCGCACTGGCGAAGGCAAGTCTCCTCGCGGGTAAACACACCTTCATCGAAAAGCCAATGGCGGCGTCCTCAAGCGAGTGTGAAGAGTTGATAGAACTCGCGGAGGCCAAGGGCCTGGTCCTGATGGTTGGTCATACGTTTCTGTTTTCGGCGCCGGTACGCAAAATTGGTGAGATCATACGGGCCGGAGATCTCGGGGACATCCGCTACATCAATTCACGTCGGCTCAACCTCGGATTGTTTCAAAAAGACATCAATGTGGCTTGGGATTTAGCGCCTCACGATATCTCGATTATCCTTCACATCCTCGGAGAATTGCCAGTCACCGTGAATTGTCAGGGGAATGCGCATGTCACACCGAACATCGAGGATGTCACAAACATGTCGCTCACATTCCGACACAAACGTTTCGCGACGATTCAAAGCAGTTGGCTTGAACCCCGAAAAGTGCGCGAGATGACCATCGTCGGGACCCGGCGCATGATTGTGTATGACGATCTAAAGACGCATGGAAAAATCCGGGTCTACGACGTCCGGGTTGAACGGCCGCCGCACTACGACACCTTCGCTGAATTTCATTACTCCTATCACTACGGAGACAGCTATATTCCGCACCTTCAGCAGGAGGAGCCACTCAAGATGGAGTGTCAACACTTCATCGATTGTATCGAGCAGGGGACTGCGCCTGAGACTGATGGTCGCAAAGGACTTGAGCTCGTCCAAATTCTTGAAGCCGCCTCTCGGTCGCTCAAGGCGAATGGTGCGCCGGTGACCTTTTCTAAACCGCGCGAGGTGGTCTCGTTCGCTCAGCCGGATGACCAGGAGCTTGTCCCGGAACCGGTGGGCGCGTGAATACTTCCAGGCTGCCCGGTTATCAGCTGATCGCTCCCGACGTAAAGCTTGGACGCGACGTAAAGATTCACGGATTCGTAAATCTTTACGGGTGCGAAATTGGCGACGAAACGAAAATCGGCACGTTTGTGGAGATTCAGAAGGGTGCCAGGATTGGTCCGCGGTGCAAAATATCGAGTCACACTTTTATTTGTGAAGGGGTTAACATTCAGGCCGAAGTCTTCGTCGGACACGGCGTCACATTTATCAATGATCGATATCCGCGAGCGACCAATCGAAACGGGGATCTGCAGTCGGAATCGGACTGGCACTGTCAAAGCACGCTCGTCAAACGCGGCGCTTCACTTGGCTCTGGCGCCACCATTCTCGGCGGTGTGACCATCGGAGAAAACGCAATCATTGGTGCCGGCAGCGTTGTAACGCGAGACGTGCCTGCGG